>JBBSHC010000172.1:0-6940 GCA_038253425.1 Leptolyngbyales cyanobacterium
AGCCAAACAACTTATACTGATGCTGCCAGCGACTTTAGCAAGGTTTACGATCAGGCGCTTGCTACCCGTGATGCGATCGTGATTACCCGTGAAGGGTCTGAGAGCGTTTCAGTGCTTCCAACGGCTGAGCTAAACAGTCTCATGGAAACAGCGTACTTGTTTCAATCACCTGAGAATGCGGCACGGCTTCTAGCTGCCATCGAACGAGCTAATGCTCAGACATTTGAGCCTCGCAGTGTTAGCAGTTTGCGTCACGAGTATGGGCTTGACGAAGCAACGTAAACCATCTGGTTCTGAGAATCGAGAGTCGGGAAAACCTGATCAACTGGATGCTGTAGAAACTAACTTTCACGCATGGGATTTAGTTTTTGATGCTCAGTTTCTAGAAGATTTAACGCATTGAGTGGAGACAAACCGCAAGTTGGCTCTTCGTCTTTTAGCCCTAGTTGAAGAGATTCGGCGCACTCCCTTCACGGGGACTGGCAAACCAGAACGCCTGAAGTATAAAGAGGCTAATCTCTGGTCGCGTCGCTGAACGGAGACCGATCGGATTGTTTATATGGTCACGGGTGAGCGTATTGATTTTCTACAAGCTCGCTATCATTACAGCGATCGCTAATCATTCGTCGCTAGAATGGAAGACTTAAGTGATGAATGTCGATCGCGCATCTCATTCATCCTTTATTTTTAATCCTTCATCCTTCCCTCCCATGCCCTTGCCTATTGTTGCTATTATTGGTCGTCCTAACGTGGGCAAGTCTACCGTCGTCAATCGACTGTCGGCGTTGCAGGATGCGATCGTGTTTGATGAACCGGGCGTAACCCGCGATCGCACCTACAAACCCGCCTTCTGGAGCGATCGCGAATTTCAGGTTGTCGATACGGGCGGACTGGTGTTTGACGATGACACGGAATTTTTGCCCTTCATTCGTGAGCAAGCAATGGCAGCGCTGGCAGAAGCAAGTGCCGCTATTTTGGTGGTGGATGGGCAGATGGGGCTGACTTCCTCCGATGAAGAAATTGCCACCTGGCTGCGGCAACAAACCGTTCCCGTCTTGCTGGCGGTGAACAAATGCGAATCGGTCGATCAGGGTGCGGCGCAGGCAGCAGAATTTTGGTCATTGGGGTTGGGCGAACCGTTCCCCATTTCGGGCATTCACGGCAACGGTACAGGCGAGCTACTGGATGAGTTGATTACGCATCTCCCGCCTGCCAATGAGATTGAAGAAACCGACGAAATCAAAGTGGCGATCGCGGGTCGTCCCAACGTCGGCAAATCCAGTCTGCTCAATGCCTTTGTGGGTGAAACCCGCTCGATCGTCAGCCCCATTTCAGGCACCACGCGAGACGCGATCGACATGGTGGTGCAGCACGAGGATCAAACCTATCGTCTCATTGACACCGCTGGCATCCGTAAGAAAAAACACGTCGAGTACGGACCCGAATTTTTTGGCATCAACCGCGCCTTCAAAGCGATCAACCGTGCGGATGTTGTGCTATTGGTGGTCGATGCGTTGGATGGCGTCACCGAACAAGACCAAAAGCTGGCAGGACGTATCGCCGATGAGGGCAAAGGGTGCGTCATTGTGGTCAACAAGTGGGATGCCGTCGAAAAAGATTCCTACACTATCTATGACCACGAAAAACTAGTACGCGATCGCCTCCATTTTACGGAATGGGCAGACGTCATCTTTATCAGCGCCAAAACCGGACAGCGGGTAGAAAAGATCCTCGATATGGTGAATATTGCGGCAGAACAGCAGAAACGCCGTGTGTCCACTTCTGTGATCAACGAAGTGCTGGAAGAAGCAGTGGGCTGGCATTCACCACCCACCACCCGTCAGGGTCGCCAGGGCAAGATTTACTACGGCACCCAGGTCAGCAGCCGTCCACCCGCGATCGCTTTATTTGTTAACGATCCTGCGCTTTTTAACGACAACTACCGTCGCTACGTTGAAGGTCAGTTCCGCAAGTCCCTCGGCTTCACAGGCACACCCATCCGACTCCTCTGGCGCGGCAAGAAAACCCGCGAAGTCGATCGCGATCGCGTCACTGCCAACCGGGCAACGCGGTGAAGAAGGCAAAAGGTAGAAGGCAAAAGGCAAAAGGCAAAAGGTAGAAGGCAAAAGGTAGAAGGCAAAAGGTAAACTGCCTTTAATGCATGGCTATTACAGGGAACGGTTTCGAGAAACCGAGAGACATTGGTGAACGAACGTTTAATTTTGCAGTACGCATTGTCAAGTTGTGTCAGCGTTTAGACCAAAAACCCGGAGTCAGCCGTACCCTTGCTAACCAACTACTGCGATCGGGAACGTCCATCGGTGCAAATATTCAGGAAGCTCAAGCTGGACAGAGTAAAGCTGATTTCATTAGCAAGAACGCGATCGCCTTGAAAGAAGCCCGCGAATCTCACTACTGGCTCAAGCTTTTAGCAGCAACGGACATTCTTTCAGAAGACAAGCTCAAGCCTCTCTATATCGAGGCAGACGAGTTGATCCGCATTATTTCTAAAATTATTGTCACTAGTAAAAGCAAGACGCCAAACTAGTACTCCTGTCTCTTACCTTTTGCCTTTTGCCGTTTGCCTTTTACCTTCTTTCCATGGATCTACTCCGCTCACTCCCTTTGGGACTGTATCTCGAACAACCCGTTACCTGGCTGCATCGATTAGACCCACGGCTTAAGCTGGCGTGGTTGATGACGTTTTTGGCGGCTCCGCTGCTGGCGTCTCCGTTTTGGCGGGTGCTGCTGGTAGGGCTGCTGATTGCGGTCACGGTCTTTGCCCTCATCCCGCTCCGGGTCTGGCGGCAACAAATGGGTTGGCTCCTCGTACTCGGTCTGATGGTGTTTGCGTTGACAACCATGCTCCCCGATGGGCTGAAAACGCGACACCAAAACCGCTTACCTGCGGATGAGCTTGCCTTCTCGCAGCAGCCTAGCACCTTACCCCCTACGCCTGTACCCAATGCGTGGTACAACCCACTGGGGTTGGGCAAACCTGAAGCGCGATCGTCCGCTACGGCTGCACCATCCAGTGCGTCGCTGCCGCAACCAACAGGCTATCGCTACGTTCTCTTTAAGCGTGGCTCAATTATCATCACCCAGCGCTCGGTTGATCTGGCAATCCGCTACAGTACGCTGTTGTTCACGCTCATTTACAGCTCTAATTTGTTTCTGCTGGTAACTGCGCCGGAAGAGATTACAGCAGCGATCGAAGACTGGATGTCTCCTTTGCGTCGGTTTCAGGTGCCCGTAACAGAAATTGCCCTGACCCTGACGCTCTCACTCCGCTTTATCCCCCTGGTCTTAGAAGAAGTGCAAAACTTGGTGCGATCGATCAGCACTCGCGCCATCAACTGGCGCAAACTGGGTTGGCGTAGCACCCTGCAAGTCTGGCTCACCGTGATCGAGCGGCTCCTAGAGAATCTCTTGCTACGGGCAGAACAAATTGCCAGCGCGATGAAAGTGCGGGGGTTCACCAGCCCCAACGAGCATCAGGTACAGTGGCATCAGTTTCGCTTTAAAATCGGTGACTGGCTTGCTCTAGCAGGTTTGGTTGGGCTATGGTGCGCTCGTCTAGTTTGGGGATGGGAAGCGTAAGCGCTGTTTACAAAAGACTGTATCTCCGTGCAAAAGCTGATACAGAAGTATCGTTATCACGTAAAGTGATGGCATACCCTAGGGCGCAAACTTTCCACGTCACCCAGCCACGATCTGAATGAGCAACGAGAATTATTTAAACCATCCGAATTTTGGCTTGCTCTTCCGAGTTTGTCTGATTGATGCAACCCGCGAACTGTTTACGACCCTATACGCACAGCGCTTGTTTTTTCTGGTTGCCAATGGAGACGGAGGGTTAGAATTTGAGCCAATCACTCGGACTGATGCCCGCATTCTGGTTGAAAATCGGATGCGAGTATTGCGTCGGCAGGGGCAACCTCAAGACTACGAACAACTTCAGGTGATTTATAAACAAACGTTTCAATGACAGCGTCTTCTCGACTGAGCGGCACAATCGCAGAGCGTCTTGACTATATTCGTCAAACCTTACCGTCATCGGTGCAGTTAATTGCGGTGACAAAGCAGGTTTCGATCGCTGCCATGCGAGAAGCCTATGCGGCTGGCGTACGAGATTTCGCCGAAAGCCGTGTCCAGGAAGCAGAAGCCAAACAGGCTCAACTTCAAGATTTAACCGATGTCACCTGGCATTTGATTGGACATTTGCAGAGCAATAAGGCGCAAAAAGCGCTGGAATGCTTTCAATGGTTTCATTCGATCGACGATTTAAAGCTGGCGCAACGGCTCGATCGCTTGGCTGACTCCTTACCTCAAAAACCGCAGGCGTTGTTGCAAGTAAAACTGTTGCCTGACCCAGCGAAATATGGTTGGACCGCCTCCGATCTGTTGCATGATCTTTCCGCCTTAAATCAATGTAAATCGTTGCAGATTCAAGGCTTGATGACAATTCTTCCGTTTGGGTTGTCGCCCTCGGACGCACTGGCAGCCTTTCAACAGACGCAGGCGCTTGCTAACACGATTCGCCAGCAAGATTTAGCTCACATCCAAATGCAGACGCTTTCGATGGGTATGTCAGATGACTACAGCCTGGCAGTGCAGGCAGGGTCAACGATGGTGCGCTTGGGGCGGATTTTATTTGGCGATCGTGCGGTGTAGATTGTTACATTCGCTCACTTCAAACGCCTATCAGGATTATTTTCGCTGCGCGATTGATAGCCTGGAGAAATTATTAGCGCTTTCTAAAAAATCGAGTATCTTAAAGGCTGGACTTTGAACGCTGATACAGTTGACAGAGTTTGTTGTGCGGGGATGCGGCAATGATTTAAACATCTGATCAAAAAAATCTTGTAATATGTTCAGATTTTGGGATCTGCATGTATACTGTTCTTTCAATTCGGTTAAATCAGGTAGGGTGCCAAGCCGATTTATTTGCAGATCAGCCATCAACGTTTGTTGGGCTTTGACTCAAAGTTTCGAGTGGCGATCCTCTGCTCAAAGCTTTCGATATTTCAGACTAGATACAGTTTTATCCCAGCATTTCTAGTCATTATTTTTCAATCAACCCTGATCGTGATGGAGCGTGAACAGTGAGCAACATCTTCACCAAACTACGGGACTTTGTTGGATTTAACGAACCTATGGATTACGAATACGAGTACGACGAAATGGATGGAGACGAGTACCAGCATCTCTATCAGCAAGAGAATACCCAGCCCGCACCTGCCCAGGAAGACGCACGAGTTCGTCGCCCCAGCCGATTGCGTGAGCGTGCCCCTCTCGGCACTGAAGTGGGCGGTATTGGTGCCCCTATTATGGGTAACGTGATTGGTATGCCCGGTACAAATGGCGTCTCAGAAGTGGTGGTAATGGAGCCACGCTCGTTTGAAGAAATGCCTCAGGCGATTCAAGCGCTACGTGAGCGGAAATCGGTTGTGCTTAATCTGACGATTATGGACCCCGATCAGGCGCAACGGGCAGTTGATTTTGTTGCGGGTGGTACCTACGCGATCGATGGTCATCAAGAGCGGATTGGCGAGAGCATCTTTCTGTTTACGCCAAGCTGTGTTCAGGTCAGCACTCAGGGTGTTCCAGGCTACGAAACGCCGCAGCAACCCCAACAGCCTCAAGTCCGTACGCCTCGGCAGGCAGCTCCAACGCCAGCGTGGGCAAACGAACAGATCAGAATGGCACAGTAAGAAGCTCTATCAGCATCCAGCTATCAGCGGTCAACTTGTTTTTCTGATGGCTAGCGGCTAGTCGCTGACGGCTAAAGGGAGACGTTTTAATTGTCTATCAAACTGGGTATGATTGGCGGCGGGGTAATGGGAGAAGCTCTCTTATCCCGTCTAGTCGATCGTGATGTTTATGCACCACAGGCGATCGTGGTTAGTGAACCGCAGGCAGAGCGGCGAGATTTTTTAGCAAAAACGTATGGTGTTCAGGTTACAGACGATAACCGGGTCGCCGCCGATACAGATGTTTTGTTGCTGGCAATTAAGCCACAGATTTTTAGCGCTGTAGCAACGGCAATCGCAGGCATTGCGGAAGCGCGATCGCACCCTTCACTCATCATTTCAATTCTGGCGGGAATGCCCTTGAGCAAACTGGAAGCCGCTTTTCCTCAGCAGCCAGTAGTGCGGGCAATGCCCAACACTCCCGCGACGATCGGGGCAGGTATGACAGCGATCGCGCCAGGAACGCACACTCAACCGCAGCATTTGGAGCAAGCACGGCAGATCTTTGCAGCAGTGGGCGAGGTGGTAGAGGTGCCCGAAGCCGCTATGGATGCTGTTACGGGGCTGTCGGGTTCAGGTCCAGGTTATGTGGCGTTAGTCATTGAAGCACTGGCGGATGGTGGCGTGGCAGCCGGGTTGTCACGGACAATCGCAATGAAGCTGGCGCTGCAAACGGTGAAAGGGACGGCACAACTGCTGCAAGAGTCGGGCATCCATCCAGGGCAGTTGAAAGATCAGGTGACCAGTCCGGGTGGCACTACAATCGCGGGAATCGCGGCACTTGAACGCTCCGGTTTACGCTCAGCACTGATTGAAGCGGTGCAGGCAGCCTATCAGCGATCGCAGGAATTGGGACGCTAAACTCACGCGATCGATGGGCGGTATACCGAGTATATTTGTAGACAAGAGTGTGGAGTTTGGGCAAAATCAGGAGTGATCCTGACTGTGGGTAAACCACTCTGCATCTACCAGCGTTTAATTCATTCATCTTGCTGTAACTTGGCACAGCAGAGACACACTACGGTAAGTCTCTAAGATTAGCTTTAAACAAGCCTCTTTCAAATCAGGCTCACGTTCTGCTTTTTAGGTTTTTAAAGTTCTTCACCGTTGGAGCGCCTCACTGGTGCGTCTTCATTCGTCTTTCGGGTAGGGTGCCATCGTCCGTTGACCAAACTCTAAATTCGATG
>JBBSHC010000173.1:0-6872 GCA_038253425.1 Leptolyngbyales cyanobacterium
CAAACCATCCAATCCTTGTTGCGTGACTTGAAGCAAATGCACACGGCTCGACGCGACACCCCGGACGCTGCACCAAAGCCGACCCCACTCAGCCTCCCATCACCCCCCGATCGCTGGACTCCCGATAACCTTCAGCTTTACGCCGCGATCAGTGCCAACGGCAGCTTTATTTGGGCAGAAGCCACTCAAGGCGGCACCCAACTACCAACTAATCAAGCAACTGTAGACGCCATCATCCACATCGCTCAACTAGCCCAACAGGCGCGCGATCGGGTGGGTCGTCCCTTCCACGTGGTTCATTGGTACTGCCTCTCTGATCGCAACATTAGTGTGAATCATGCTATCCAGTACCGTCACAGGCTTGGAGACGCCATCAGCTTCTATTGCGAAGGCTTGACAGGCAATCAGCTTTACTGGTTCCTCGATCCGTGGTGGACAGGAGGCTTAGGATGTGATCGTCGTTTCCCTTCTCTCTGCACGATCGCTGCTCGCAGCGATCGCACACGCTGGTTAAACTAGATGGCTTCCATCCGGAGACTGTAGCTAACTGCTAGTAGTGATAGCTATAGAGCATTGACGACCCTCTCAAGTGACTTAACACTTAGAGGAACCGCCGCGTTGGTCTGTGTTCTCTGCAAATTAAGCCAAGGTAGTGATGTCAAAGGCTTTCATTCAGGGAATCCTATGAATAGAATTAAAGACCTCAATTGATCAAAGCTATGTCAACCCCCATACTCTTTGTAGAACCCTGGTTGGCTCAGACATCTAGCAAGCCCGTAAAACCCAAGCCAATTACAACTGAGCCTGCTAAAGTTCCTGAAAGTGATTTTAACGATCCCTGGCTCCTGACCTCCGGCGGCTTGCTTGTTCTGCTGGTTGCCTTAGGAATAATGTCCAAGCTGGGTACCGATAAGCTAGCCAAGCAATTAAAGTTTGAAACGCTTAAGAATCGAGAACTTCAGAAAAAGCTTAAATTTGCGGTCGAAACCATCGGCAAAATGGAGAAGAACCCCGACCTTATCCATTCACGAGAATTTAACCTCGACTATTTAAGAATGCGGATGGATGAAGAAGTTTTTCACTTCGCCATTCTTAACCAGATTAAGGTCAAGGTGAAAGAAAAAATTTCAATTGCCTTGCGTCCTGGTGCTGGCAATCAAGGAGAGATCGGCATTGCCAGCACCGGACGACAAATCGACGAAATCTTTGATGTTGAATACGAACCAGGCGATCTGCCCAAAGGCACCAAGCGTGTGTTGTTTCGGATTGAGATCAAAATCTTCAAATTGCCAACACAGCCTACTTCAGTCACGATCGGTCAAATTATTGACTGCATGGAAAGCTTCCTGAACCCCACGAGCGAACACGAAAGCTGGCAGCCTACCATTCAGGGGCGTATTGCCAATATGCGCTGGGATCAAAAAGCGAAACCCACACCGATGCTTGTGCTGGAGCAAACGCAAGAGGGATCAAACGTTACCTTTAAGACCACCCGCACGGCGCAAAACTGAGTTTTGTAGTCATAGGTTGTATGAGTACAGTGCGATCGAGGGTGGGTGAGTAGACCTACCATCAGTCGCATTTTGCTTATTAAATTTGCCTTTTTAAATTTGCTTTGTTAAAACACCGTATGTGTTTCATCTGGCGATCAGCTTTTCGCTAGTGGTTGACCGCTGACTGCCATAACCCATGACATCATTTCTTTATAGCCCCTTGCATTCAAGAACGCTAGAGGTTTGACAATCCCTTGCAGGCATACCTTGTCTAAGGCTCCCTGCACTTAACCTACACGAACAACGTCAAGCAGACAATTTTGTCAATTACCCAGGAATATCCCATTGAGCAGATCGACTGGGCTTCACGTCTGGTTCGTGTCTGTTTACCACATGCCTCGCTTACCGCTGGGACGCACCGTCATCCAGTTTGTCCGTGCCATTGAAAGCTGTTCTTCAGTCAGCTTTGCACCTGTTAAGTTAGCTCCACAAAGATTCGCACCCCGCAAGTTAGCATTGAGCAAATAAGCGTGGGAGAGGTCCGCACCCCGCAAATCAGCACCTTCTAAATCCACATTGTTCATGTATGCTTTCGCCAGGTTTGCATCACGCAAGTTGGCTCGGCTCAGGTTCGATCGACCAAAATCCGCATTAAATAAATTAGCGCCTTGCAGGTTGATCTTGCTAAGGTTTGCCTGGTGGAAAGTGGCACCCGACAGATTGACCTTAGGCAAGTTAAGGGAGCTTAGATCATAGGAGGCAAAATCACGCTTGCCCTTCGAGTAATAGCTTTGCAGCCCCTCTGCATCCAGGCGGGTAGGTGGTTTGGTCTTTTCACCACTAAAATCTTTTCCTCGTCCCGTAGAGTCTTTGCTTTTGAGCGATGTGCTGAGCGAAGCTCTAGAGTCAAACACACGGCTCCGGGCAGGACCAGACTGGAGGCTGGTAGCATCGGACTTCATTTGTCGTGCTCGGATCGCAGCAGCAGCGCGGGCATGGGGTGTAGAAGGAGTGCCTGCGGAGTCAGGTTCATAGCGGTGAGGTTCTCCGGGTTTACGCGTTGTGCCGCCTGCTTGCGTAGTCATGCTGTTTGCCAGACTATCCAGGTAGGGTTCCAGGTCAAGCGCTCTAAAAATGTCGTCAGCCGATTGGTAACGGTGGCGCACGGAGACTTCAAGCATCTTCTTTAAGACAGTGATGAAGTGCTCATTGATGTGGACGTGCTTTTGCCAGAGCAACTCACCCGTTGCTGGATCGTAGTCGAGATCTTTGGGCGATCGACCGGTCAGCAGATAGATACAGGTAACGCCCAAAGCATAGATATCGCTTGCAGGCACTGGACGCATTGCCATCTGTTCAGGTGGCGCAAACCCTGGTGTGCCGATCGCGTAGGACGTGAACGCTGTTTGATCCGATGCGTTAGCGTTGGGTTGGTTTTGGTGTTTGACAGCACCAAAGTCAATGAGCACGAGCTTGCCATCCTGCGCTCGACGAATCATGTTAGCGGGTTTAATATCTCGATGAATGACTCGGTTCTTATGGATGTAGTCTAAAACGGGCAGGACTTCGCTGAGGAAGCGTTTAACTTCTTGCTCGATTAGTGGTCCATCACGTTTAACAATCTGCTGTAGGGTAAAGCCGCTGACGTATTCTTGAACTAAGTAGAATTCTTGATTCGCCTCAAAATAGTCTAGTAAGCGGGGTACTTGAGGATGATTACCAATTTGACCCAGCGTACGTGCCTCCCGCTCAAACAGTTCCCTTGCCATTTGCAGCACGTGGGGAGCGGTTGCCGTAGGGCGAAGTTGCTTAATAACGCAGTTGGGCTGTCCGGGGAGGGATTCGTCGATTGCGAGAAAGGTAGCGCCAAAGCCACCTTGCCCTAGTGCCTGAATGACCCGATAGCGATCGCGCAGCAGCATACTAGCGCCACAAGCCCGACAGACATCAGTAGGGGCGGCATCTTCAGGACTGGGACAGCTCGGATTTAAGCAGTAGCTCATTTAGCATCACTCGCTCTGACGTTGCCTACTGGGATATTGCTACCCTAGTTTCATTATCTGTGCAGGAACAGCAAACAGGAGTGTCGTTCATGCGGTAAATTCCTTGAAGAGTTGCTGAAGTTCTTCTGCCTGCACTTAAAGCCTTGATAGTTGTCCTTAGATCCACGGACTAGACGGCTTTTGTACGATACACCCTGCTTTTAATGTGCCCAATTTTTGAAGATGTACACCAGTCCTATAGTCAATCTTACTAAGTTATTACTTCAGGTTGGAAAAAATCCGAAGGTTTAGTCACGCTTTCCCCTTTCTCTCATTCTCCATTGCTATCAAGATTTTGAAAAGGCGATCGTGCTGAGGAAACTGAGGAAAAAGACATTTTGCATACCTTATAGGTCCGGGTGCTTGATGCAAACCTGGCGGTCAGTGTCTGAGCGGCGGTGGAGGACAGGGAGAACGGTAGAATAGTTTTGCGTAAAAAAGGTTGGCAAGCAGGTCATGCGTATTTCTTTGCACTGGTTGGGAGAACTGGTTGACATCACAATGAACCCGGAGGCGCTGGCTGAGATGCTGACGATGGCAGGGTTTGAGGTGGAAGATATTGAGGATCGACGGACGTGGGCAGATGGTGTGGTGGTCGGAAAAGTGGTCGATCGCCAGCCCCATCCCAACGCCGATCGCCTCAGTGTTTGTCAGGTTGATATTGGTGCAGCAACGTCTTCAACGATCGTGTGTGGTGCTGCCAACGTCAAAGCGGGGTTGTATGTGCCAGTGGCAACCCTCGGTACGTATCTACCAAAGGTGGGTGACGGACTCAAAATTAAACCCGCCAAGCTGCGGGGCGTTGCGTCAGAAGGTATGATTTGTTCACTGGCAGAGTTGGGTTTAGTCAAGGAAGCGGAGGGCATTCATAGTTTTGAAGGCGAGGATTTACAAGTTGGTAGTGATGTGCGTCCGCTGCTGGGCTTAGATGATGTCATTCTGGACTTGACCTCGACGGCAAACCGAGCTGATGCTCTTAGCATGGTGGGCATTGCGCGCGAAGTGGCAGCATTGACGGGTGCAACGTTGAAGTTACCGCAACCAGTGATGACCGCACCGCCAGCCGAACCAGAGATCCTGACGCTAAAAATCTCGGAACCCCAGGCTTGCCCAACTTATATCGGTACGGTGATCGAACAGGTGACGATCGCGCCGTCTCCTCACTGGCTACAGCAGCGTTTGCAAGCGGTTGGAACGCGCCCAATTAATAATGTGGTAGACATTACTAACTACGTGCTGCTGGAGTGGGGGCAACCGTTACATGCATTCGATCGCGATCGGTTAGCAACGGTCAGGAGTCACGAGTCAGGCTTCGACGTGAGCGCTCAGCCGAACGGAGTCAGGAATCAAAACTCAAAACTCAAAACTCTCCAAGTTGGTGTGCGATTCGCAGATGCAGGCGAAACCCTCAAAACATTAGATGGACAAACGCGATCGCTCCACGAGCAAACTCTACTGATTACGGCTGGCGATCAGCCCGTGGCGTTAGCAGGGGTCATGGGGGGTGAAGCCACTGAAGTTCATGCAGGCACTCAGAGCTTGATGCTGGAAGCAGCGTTGTTTGATGCCGCCGCCATTCGTCGCTCGGCGCGATCGCAGGGAATGCGAACAGAGGCATCGGCACGCTATGAGCGGGGCGTTAACCAGGCAGAGCTGGAACTTGCGTGTCATCGTGCTATTGAGCTGATCAGCGAGTTTGCGGGTGGTGTCGTTGTCGCACAGACGGTGGCTGATGCCCGTAGTAGCCAGTCCTCGATGGTGCGATCGATCGAGTTGCGGTTCGATCGGGTCAATCAGGTGCTAGGTCCCGTGACGGTAGGTGAAGAGGTTAGCGACCTGCAACCACAGGATGTTGAGCGGACTCTCACAGCTCTGGGGTGCAGCCTGTCTCCGATGACAGCCGATCAGCATTGGACGGTGACAGTGCCGCCTTACCGCTACCGCGACCTGGAGCGTGAAATTGATTTAATCGAAGAAATCGCCCGCCTTTACGGATACAACAACTTCTGCGATACCTTGCCCGATAAAACTGAACCGGGCTACCTCTCTGTAGAACAAGCACTTGCACGTTATTTACGCGAAACGTTCCGGGCGGTTGGGCTAACTGAGGTGACGCACTACTCGTTGGGTAAACCGGGGGAACCCCGCCAGATTGTGCTGTCAAATCCACTCTTTGCGGAGTATTCTGCCCTGCGTACTGATTTGGTGTCGGGACTAATCGATGCCTTTCAGTACAATTTGGAGCAAGGCAACGATCCCCTAAATGCGTTTGAAATGGGTCGGATCTTCTGGTCTGAAGAGGATGGGCTGAGCGAGGCAGAGTCGCTGGCGGGGATTTTGGGGGGTGATGCAACGCAGGGCAAGTGGGTGCGA
The DNA here is from genome assembly GCA_038253425.1 of Leptolyngbyales cyanobacterium. GTDB lineage: Bacteria > Cyanobacteriota > Cyanobacteriia > Leptolyngbyales > Leptolyngbyaceae > Stenomitos. The sequence goes on from JBBSHC010000173.1 coordinate 5,909, forward strand.
TCGGGGCGTGAGCAGTCAATGACCTGGTTTGAGGCAAAGGGATTGCTGGAATCAGTCTTTCGTCGGCTCGGTTTAGTGATTGAATATCAACCCGATCGCCGCGATCGCCGCCTTCATCCTGGGCGCACCGCTTCCCTCTGGATGAGAGGCAACCGTCTGGGTACCTTCGGGCAACTGCATCCCCAACTACGGCAAGAACGCGGACTACCCAATGAGGTTTATGTCTTTGAGCTAGACCTTGATGTGCTGCTAGATCACCTTGATCACGATGAGGTGCGAGTGCCAATCTTTCAGCCGTTCTCTACTTATCCACCGTCCGATCGTGACATTGCTTTCTTTATTTCTGCCCAAGTCTCCGTTGCTGACATTGAGCGCACTATTACCAAAGCAGGTGGCAACCTACTGGAGTCGATCGACCTGTTTGATGAATATCGGGGTGAGAGTGTTCCAACGGGGCAGCGGAGTTTAGCCTTCCGGCTCATCTACCGGGCAGGCGATCGTACCCTCAAAGACAACGACATTGAACCCGTCCATCAAAAGGTGCGCGAAGCCCTCGTAGAAAAATTCCGCGTTGACCTACGAAGCTAACCAAATAATTTTGAGTTTTGAGTTAAAAGTTTTACAGCGGTTTTCAGGTGAGTGCAGCACAGCGTTTTTGGGCTTTCAGCGTTCAGCCCTTTTGCTCAGACTGTGCCTTCTCCATCTGAACCTCAGTGTAAGTTGAACTCAAAACTCGAAACTTTTATTGACTACACAGCTACGGCAACGCTGGGATGGTGCTCCGACTGCGCTCAGCACTCCAAAAGCGGTGATTTGAGCAGAGTCAAAAACCGTCTACAAGTTTCAAGTCTGTTGTTGCCAGATTAACAACTCAAAACTCTTAACTCATAATCAAGTCATGACAAAATACGTTCTCTGGGGCACCTATTGCGAAGACGTGCTAGAAAAACGCGCCCCGTATCGC
>JBBSHC010000174.1:0-6871 GCA_038253425.1 Leptolyngbyales cyanobacterium
AAAGCACAGGCTATTAGATGAACGCAACTAAGTTGACATAACACCTACAAGGCTTTAGACAACAATTGGTCGTCAGTGAACCGACCGTATTAAGACGTAGCATCCAATCTCTAAAGGCAATATAGAGGATGAGAAAGTTTTCAGTAGCCGCGATCGCACAAAGACCATGCAGTTAGTTTCAGGTTGAAAAAGTTCACCGATCGACAGAGGTACATGCTTTTGACCAATTCGTTGCAGTGCAACAAGATACAGTCAGTAGTGTAAAAAACAGAAGCCGAAAAGTTAGACGATTGAATCATCAACTGCCAACCATTTCCGACTTCTGACTCCTCCTTAAAATCAGTACTCTACGTTTAACCGTATCCAACTGTACTTGCAGATTAGAAGGACGCTCTCAGACTGCTTGTGTCCCTTGTTACAAAACCTCAACGTCTAACACTATAGTCAGGGATTTATGAGGCTTCGATCGATGCTTTGGGCGTTTTTAGTTAAAACTCCTGTCAATTTAGACAGGTACGATCGCAAGATTCATATCAGATGGACACAGGTGTAACGCTACAATTTTTTTGACAATGCCTAACTCTTACCGTTTGTTGATCGATCAGCCGCAACCGCTTCTTGCTCCTCGCCTCCTATCCCTACAGTGATCCACCCAAACAAAGACGATGCAGTTCTTGGCGGTAGCAATCCTGTTCCAGCGGGAGCAATGGTGCTGGGTGGCTTGGCAGGGGTAAAGCAGCGGTTTAACAGCCCGATCGCCAGCCAACGTCTTGCCGCACTTTTAGAGGCTAAGAACTATGGGCAAGCGGGCATAGACTTGTTGATCCAGGCGTTGCAAGATGAGTCGGTTCAGGTGCAAAAAGCGGCATATTTGCGGCTCCAGCACTGCCAGGAAGCCAGAGCAAAACGAGCGCTAAAGGCGTATGATCCCTTCGTTCTCTTTGAATGCCTTGCCACGCTGGTCGGTCATACTGGCGGTGTAACGGCGGTTGCCATTAGCCCCGATGGTCGATCGCTCATTAGCGGCAGCCGCAACCACATCATCAAAGTCTGGGACTGGTGGGCACAGGAAGAAATTTTTACCCTCAACGCGTATGCTTTTATCTACGCCATTACAGTTAGCCCCGATGGTGAAACCTTCACAGTGCGGGGTCGTGATCAAACAGTGAGAGCATGGAGCCTGAGAACTGGACAGCAAATCCGACCCGAAAAGGGAGCGCTCCGAAGCATTGCATCGGTTACTCTTACCGACGATCGCCACCTGATTAGCAGCAGTCAAAAGACTATCAAAATCTGGAACTTACACCTAGGACGAGAACTCTGCACGTTAAGTGGGCACACAAATTTGGTCACAGCGGTTGCAGTCAGTGCAAACAAAGAAATGCTTGTCAGCGGCAGCAACGATCGCACCGTACGTGTGTGGGGAGTGGCGTAGGGAAGGCAAAAGGCAAAAGGTAAAAAGAGAAAGGTAAAAGGAGAAAGGTAAAAGGAGAAAGGCAAAAGGCAAAAGGTAAAAGGTATAGCCATAGCCATTCTGGTTAGGACGGGGTGCAGGGGTGGACCCCCTGGCTGGGGGCAATGCCCCCACACCCTTTTTATCCCAATGTCCTAAGCCCTGTGGCGGCAGCTATAAAAAGAGAAAGGTAAAAAGAAGAGATGAAGGATGAAGCAGACAAACGGGCAAGATGGGAAAGAGCGCGAGGATGCCTGAACCATGACACAACCGTTTCATCGACCCCGTAAGGATGACGCCGTTTTGGGTGGTCAGGCGGTAATACCCACAGGCGCAGCCATTTTGGGCGGGTTGGCAGGCGTTCGCAGTCGCTTGACAAGTCCCATACCAGAACAACGAGCCGCTGCACTTACCGAAGCGCTTCAGCATGGGCAACGAGGGTTAAATCTGGTCATTCGGGCATTGGGCGATCGCTCCCCAGCGGTACAACAAGCTGCCTATGCACTTTTACAGCAGCGCACCGAACCGAAGGTCATACGGACAGTAGAACAATTTTATGCGCGTGCCCATTATGACCACTTACAACGCCTTCTAGCCGCACAGCAATGGCAAGCAGCCGATCAGGAAACAAGAGCGGCACTGCTCAAGCTCTATCATCTCAATGTGGAGGCTCAACTTCAAACGGAGCAAATTCGGGATCTGCCCTGTACCGATCTGCGGCTGATTGACCAACTTTGGACGAAGTACAGTCGAGGACGCTTTGGCTTCAGTGTACAAAAAGCAATCTGGCAGAAGTACGATCGTCGCTTCTGGAACAAAGCTGATGTGTGGCAAGCGTTTGCCGATCGTGTTGGCTGGCGCACACACAACCTTTTTGTCGATAACCATTGGAAGCGTTACAACGAAATTACCTTTAACCTGAACGCACCTGCCGGACATCTGCCGTTTTTGGGCGATACGTTTGGTATTTTTACCGTTGAAGTGATTGTGCAGCGGCTTGATAAGTGCCAATCTTCATCAACCACGCCTAACTAAGACGTGCTGAACCATGCTGTATACGGGCTTCAGCTTGTTCCACAGACTGCGATCGAGCGTTAGACATGACTAACCACTTCGGCTTGTCAAAAGGGAGCGATCGAACCGTGAGCGAGGCGCAAGCGCAACATACGCCTGAAGCTGTCTCACCACGACGATCGCCAAAAAAACACCTCTGTAGAAATGTTCTAGTGAGTTTCTACAGAGGGTTGATGGATTGTAGTAATTTCGACAAGCAGTACAAGATTGCTTGAATTTTAATAGCGAAACTTTTGCCGACGTTGCTTATGTTTTGCCAACGCTTTGCGCTTACGCTTTTCGATCGGCGTTTCAAAGTGACGATGCTTTCGCATATCGGGAAAGATGCCTGCTTTAGAAACTTCCCGCTTGAATCGCCGTAGAGCAGACTCAATACCTTCGTTTTCACCTGGAATTACTTGGGTCATTAACTATCCTCATAAATGGACTGAATAAACCGATGACTACCATAGACAACTAGCAATGATGAAAAAGGGCAGACTCTTCGCCTGCCCTCTAGACTTCAGAGTTAAGTTAGTCTCTAAGCTTAGTAACGACGACCACCGCCGCCGCCACCACCGCCGCCGCTGCGGTTGCCGCCACCGCCCCAACCGCCGCCGCCACCAGACGAACCGCGCTCTTCACGAGGCTTAGCTTTGTTGACTTTTAGATCACGACCCATCCATTCAGCACCATCAAGCGCTTCGATCGCTTTGGTTTCCTCTGCCTCGGTTTCCATCTCAACAAAAGCAAAGCCGCGAAGGCGACCTGTTTCACGATCAGTAGGCAGTTGGACGCGCTTAACGGTACCGTACTCGGTAAAAGCGCCTGTCAGATCGTCCTGTGTAACTTCATAGGACAGATTACCGACGTAGATTGACATAGATTGTCTCCAGAATCAGAAAGTGTAGGGAGATTAGATTCGGAGAGACGCTTGTGACAACGAAATTTTGTGACAACGAATTACACAGCCGAAAATAGTTCTTACAGTAAAGCGTAGCACAGGGCTTGCCTAACGCTGCATTCCAGGCAGATAAATAAATCCTTAAACTTTGTCCGTTTGTGCATCTTGCTGAACTCGCTCAACTGAAAGGCCATCCTTCAAAGCGCTGCCTGCTTTTGGTTCAAGCTACCTAAACAGCATCTTTCTACCAGCAGACCGTTGCCGCTGTTGCAAACACAAATTTTTTATCCTGTAAAATTATAATCACTAAATCCTGCTTTCCTCACTTCCCCTGCTCCCAAGCTTCCCCTTCCCCTAATTGTTGATCACCGCAAGCTATGACGCTTGACAGCCTCTAACGTTGGCTGCGATACCAGGCGGCAATTTTGGCAGGGGCGATACCAAGCAAATAGGCAGCGATCGCGAGTTGATTAATCAGGGTGGTTTTGATGATGCCTAGTTTTTGCCAGCGGCGATCGGCGGTCAATACAGGTGCAGCCGCGATCGCGACTTTTCCTAATCTTTTTAAGCGGCGCATTAGCTCGAAGTCTTCCATCAGCGATAGCTCAGGGAACATACCAATTGCCTTAAAAGTATCGGTAGTCAAGAAAATCGCCTGATCACCATAGGGCATTTGCAAGACGTGCGATCGCCAGTTCACGCCCCATTCAACCAGGCGTAGCCCCCAATTTGTGCCCTGAATCTTTAAGGGAAAGGCTCCAGCGACAACATTAGTTTGAGCAAGGGTTTGCTGCACCAGGGCGTCGAAGTGTTCTGGTAATTGCGTATCGCCATGCAAAAAGAGCAGGATCTTGCCTTGAGCTATGCTTGCGCCTAGATTCATTTGGCAGGCACGACCGGGTTTAGACGCCATCACACGGGCACCCAATGCCTGAGCGATCGTAACCGTATGATCCTGGCTGCCACCATCTACCACAATGATCTCCATGTTTTCAGAGGCTTGTAGAGCCGCCAGGGTATGAGGCAACCGATCAGCTTCGTTGAGCACAGGGATGATGACTGAGATCAGGGGGCTGTGAGCTTTGCTGTCGAGGGCATACCGCGCTTTTGCCTGTTCCCAAATTTCCAGATCTTCTGGGTAGTCAACATCGGCAAGCGTAGGCAATTGGACGATCGCTAGTTTCAATGACTCCGCGATCGCCACTGTTTGTTGTAGTACCGCTGCCGTACTCCAGGCAATACCTGTGAGTAAGGCTGGTGTGGGACGGCGTAAACCAATCAAGTAGTAGCCCCCATCCACTGCCGGACCGACGACGACATCGTGCTGGTGCAGTTCGCAAAAGGCTTTTTCTAGCAAGGTTGCATCGAGATCGGGGCAATCGGTGCCGATGATGATGACGGCTTGACTGCCGCTAGCAAAGGCAGCTTGGAAGGCATGGGACATTCGATCGCCCAGATCCCCTTCTACTTGCATGGTGTAATGCAAGTCTGCGCCCAACCACTCTGCCATGCGCTCCGGTAGCCCAGCAGCAAACTGAACCGCGATCGCAATGCCATGCGATGACCGCAGCGCTTTTGCTTGAGCCACCGTGTGTTCTGCCATTTGGCGATGTAACTCTGCCGCTCCGATCGCGCCCAGAGCGGGAATCAGACGGGTTTTGGCTTTTCCAGGTTCGGGATAGCGGGTAAAGATCAGCAGGCGATCGTTCGCAATGGTCTGGTCGGTCATGCAGCACGCAGTCGATGACAGCTTTCTTACTCTAAAGGAAGCGGCTGAGTTACGGCTGAGCGTACTTCACTTTAGCTAGAACTTACCTCAAGCGCCTGACCAGCCATCATGCTGCCTGTCCGTCGTCTACCGCTAGAGTGGCTTCGCTACATTTTTTGAGAAATAGCTTCAGGGAAATGGCGTTTCTGAAGCCAGAATGCCACGTTTACCAGGCTAATGAGCACGGGTACTTCCACAAGTGGACCGACTACAGCGGCAAAGGCGGCACCGGAATTGATGCCAAACACTGAACTGGCAACCGCGATCGCCAGTTCAAAATTGTTTCCAGCAGCGGTAAACGCCACACTGGCAGACTGGGCATAGTTCGCCTTGATGCGCCACGCCATGTAAAAGCTGGTTAAAAACATGACGAGGAAGTAGATGATCAGCGGTACCGCAAGCCGCACTACGTCCAGCGGAATCTGTACAATCAAATTCCCTTTAAGGCTGAACATCACGACGATCGTGAACAGCAAAGCAATCAATGTAATGGGGCTAATTTTGGGCACGAACACGTCGTGATACCAGGCTCTGCCTTTTGCCTTGACTAAGAAATAACGAGTGAGATAGCCAGCCAGGAAAGGAATGCCGAGGTAAATAAACACACTTTGAGCGATCGCGGCAATACTCACGTTGACCACGCTGCTCTGCAAACCAAAGAACGGTGGCAAGACAGTGATAAAGAACCAGGCAAAGGGGCTATAGAAGATGACCTGAAAAAGGCTGTTAAAAGCGACCAGTCCTGCCGTATATTCCGTATTGCCGCGCGCCAGGTCACTCCACACCACGACCATTGCAATGCAGCGGGCTAACCCAATGAGAATGAGTCCCACCATGTATTCTGGGTAGTCGCGCAGCAGGGTGATTGCCAGCAGAAACATCAGGATTGGTCCCACCACCCAATTCTGAAACAACGACAGCCCCAATATTTTGCCGTTGCGAAAGACATCGCCTAACTCTTCGTAGCGCACCTTCGCTAACGGTGGATACATCATCAAAATCAAGCCGATCGCAATGGGAATATTCGTCGTACCCACTTGAAACCGATTGATCACCACATCAACAGCGGGAAAGAAATAGCCAATGCCCACCCCGATCGCCATTGCCAGAAAAATCCACAGGGTCAGGTAGCGATCGAGAAACGACAGTTGTTTCGCAAGGGGTTGTGGCTGAGAAATTGCTTGTCTCATGAAGCCTCAAAGGTAGTAATTTTGCTGATTGACGGTTAGCCCACTCAAGCCGTCAGCGAACTGACACAGGCTGGGCTTAATGTCTCAATCAGCCTTACAACGCGCTCTTTTACTTCATCGCGCACTCTCGGAAAAATCTCCGGTTGCTCTGCGGGATCATCCAACTGCCAATCTTCAAATACGTCTCGCGTCACCCATGCTGACGGCAGGTTCACGCCACAACCGCACAGTGAAATCACGACATCAAAGTCTTCTGCGTTGAAGTCGCTGAGGGGTTTGGAGACCTGGCTGCTGATGTCGATACCAACGGCGTTCATGGCAGCGATCGCTCCTGGGTTAACCTGGCTGCCTTCCAAACCGGAACTCGTCACATCAATTTTTCCTGCTCCGAACCGTTTAGCAAAACCCTCAGCCATCTGGGAGCGAGCAGAGTTCTTCTTGCAAACAAACATAACCCGTTTCATTGCTCTTGCTCCTGGTAAGTCTTTCTGCCACCGATCACT
>JBBSHC010000175.1:0-6866 GCA_038253425.1 Leptolyngbyales cyanobacterium
AAACGCAGTACGGGGTAGAGATCTTTAATATTCCCTTTAAAGATTTAGCGGATGTGACGGATATTGGCGCTGAAGAAACTGCCAAAATTATGGAGAAGCTAGGCGGTAAAGGCTGGATTAAAATTGATTCGACGAATCAGAGCATTTATCTGGTGAATATGAAGCAACTAATGCATTTAGCCGGAAAGGGATAGGGTGAGTACTCCTGTTTCTGGCTGATCAGCATAATTTTAGTTAAAGAGCCTGACAACGTACAACTATCTAAACGTCGCTAGCAGGTTTTCGCCCAGGGTCAATAGTTGAGCGCTACAATCCATACATTCTTGATGGGCGACTTCTAACTTTATCTTTGATCGCCGTTAAGTTTCTTGATAGAGAAAACTAAGAAGAATTAATAGAGAAAATTAAACAGAGCACTGCCAAAGCTTGGGATGTTGATGCTGTGGTGACGAGTCTCTGTGCTGAGCCAACCGACAACCATGTGCGTTAGATTCTATTTGCGACTTAGAGGAGCAAGGTGAGGGATGAACCGAGAAGAATTAGAAGTAGAGCAATCATCTCAGGCAGAGCCTTTTCAAGCGTTAGATAGTGATGTGAAAGCACACGATCGCTCTCCTTCCCCCCTTGCTACCCTGCCTTTACCGCTTCAGTTGCAGTATCAGGTTGCCATGCCGGATCCTGGATCTCACTTATTTGAAGTGACGTTGCGCGTGACAGGGTGGCAGCAAATGGCAGGCGTACTTGATTTGAAGATGCCCGTATGGACACCCGGTTCGTATCTTGTACGGGAATACGCGAGGCATCTGCAAGATTTTGCGGCATTTGCGGGCGATCGTCGGGAAATGCAACTACCCTGGCGCAAGATCAGCAAAAATCATTGGCAGGTAGAGCCTCAGGGTCAGGGGGAGATAACGCTCTGCTATCGGGTTTATGCCGATGAATTGTCGGTGCGAACCAATCATTTGGATACAACGCACGGCTACTTTAATGGAGCGGCGCTCTTCTTCTACATTCCCGGCTATGAGCGGCAGCCAATGCATGTGCAGATTGCGTCACCGGATGGCTGGCGTGTCGTTACACCCTTACCTTCGGTGGCAGGGCAGGTTAATACGTTTGAGGCTCCCGATTTTGACACGTTAGTAGATAGCCCGTTTGAAATCGGTAATCATCGCGTGTATGAGTTTAGTGCATTGGGAAAACCGCATCAACTGGTAGTCTGGGGCGATGGCAACCTAGAACCAGAGCGGCTGCTCCCCGATATACAAAAGATTATTCAAACAGAGGCGGCACTCTTTGGTGGGTTGCCCTACGATCGCTATCTGTTTTTGTTGCATCTGTCGTCTCAGGGGTTTGGTGGGCTGGAGCATAAGTCGTCTTGCTCCCTCATCTATCAGCGTTTTGGGTTTCGCAATCAAGATAAGTACGATCGCTTTATTCAGCTTGTCGCTCACGAGTTCTTTCACCTTTGGAACGTGAAGCGCATTCGCCCTAAAGCTCTGGAAGTATTTGACTATGAGCAGGAAAACTACACGCCGTCGCTCTGGTTTAGCGAAGGCACAACTAGCTTCTATGATCTGGTGCTGCCGTATCGAGCCGGAATTTATGACATTCGGGCTTACTTGATTGCCTTGAGCCGTGAGGTTTCTCGGTTTCAGATGACACCGGGTCGAAAGGTGCAACCACTCAGCGAATCGAGTTTTGATGCCTGGATTAAGCTCTATCGTGCCGATGCTAACAGCCCCAACTCTCAGATGTCTTATTACTTAAAAGGGGAGATGGTCTCGCTGCTGCTGGATTTGCTGATTCGGGAGCGGCATGGCAATCAGCGATCGCTCGATGATGTGATGCGGCAGATGTGGGAGCAGTTTGGCAAACCAGAAGTTGGGTTTACGCCAGAACAGCTTCAGCAGGTGATTGAGTCTGTTGCTGAAACTGATTTAACTACGTTCTTTGAGCGCTATCTGCATGGCACAGATGAGCTACCGTTTGACCAGTATCTGAAACCTTTTGGGCTGCGTGTACAGGCAGATGGCGGTGCTGAGGAAGGAGTACCCTACCTGGGTCTGGTTGTCAAAACGGAACAGGGACGCGAGGTCGTCAAGTTTGTCGAAAGTGGTTCATCTGCCCAGAAAGCGGGCGTTAGCGCTGGCGATGAGCTATTGGCAATCAACGATATTCGGGTCAGTGCAGAGCAAATCAACGATCGCTTACGCGATTTTCGATCGGGCGATCGGCTCCAACTTTCCTTTTTTCATCAAGATGAACTCCGCTCTAGTGCGGTGATGTTAGCAGAACCACGCCTAACCCGGTTTCAAGTCGTGCCAGTAGAGCGACCATCTCTGCAACAGGAGCAAGCCTTCCTGGGATGGCTAGGGATACCGCTGCGAGAAATCATGTAAGCACAAGCTCAATGGAGCGGCATCTCAATGAAGTGTGGCTGGATTCAGGGTTTGAAAGAGCGTGACCCGATCGCGTAAAAGATGGAGAATCTTCATTCGCACCCCTTGAAGGGACGGTAGCAAAGCAGTTGCAAAACCACTAGCGCCTTCTCGTCTAGCTTTCGCCTTGTCCAACCTTTGAGAAGCGATCGCGTTTTTACCCCTGTTTCGGCTTACTCTGACGCTTAGCAAGCGTTTGAATTATGAACAGTGCCGCTGCAATGAGCACGAACGAGAAAAGCGTGGTCAGCGTACCGAGGGCATACAGCACAGGTGAGGTGACATTCGTGGTCATGCCAAAAATTTCTAGCGGCAGCGTGTTTGTGTCTCCCGATGCCAGCGAAGTGCGGGTGAACTCGTCATAGGACAGGGTAAAACTTAGAAACGCCACCCCAATCACACTGGAGGCAATCAAGGGAAAGACAATCTGCCAGAACGTGGTGATGTCCTTCGCACCCAGGTCCCGGGAGGCTTCTTCGTAAGCAGGATTAAAGCGCCCAAAAATGCCCAGCATAATCAAAAACGCAAAGGGTATCGTCCAGGTGAGATGGGCTCCCAACGCGGAGGTATACCAGGCGTTCGTGAATCCTGCCAGACTGAACATAACGGCGATCCCCAATGAAATCAAAATACTGGGAACAATCAGGCTGGAAATGGTGAGGTAGAAAATCACATTGGAGCCTTTGAAGCGGCTGCGAAATGCCATGCCTGACATGACGCTGAAGATGACGGTTAAAACCATCACAATTAAACCGAGCCAGAGCGATCGCCAAAACGCATCCACAAAGTTGCCGACCCGTTGTTCTTCAAACACAGACCGCATCCACATGAAGCTAAACCCTTTCATGGGAAAAGTTAAACTGCCTTCAGGTCCTTGCAATGACAGCAGAAGTACCCCAGACATGGGACCGTAGAGAAATAAAACAAACAGTCCAAAGAACCCTGCCAGAAGATAGTAAGAAAGTGGTTTCTTCTTATTCATGATTTTGGGAAGGGAATTAGTTGTGGATGATGGACAACGTTGAGTTGGTTCAAGTTGGGCAGAGCATTGCGATCGAGCGCAAGCAAAAACTCAATAGAGGAAAGTTTGGTAAAGACTGAATCATCGGCAGTAGATTTCAATCAAATGTCCTATAACTCTTTGCGAATATCAACAACGCGCAAGATAGCAGACACCAGAATGAGCGTAATCAAGAGCAGGATGACTGCATTTGCAGCCGCGAGGGGATATTGCAGGCTGCCAATCTGGTTTTTAATCAAATTGCCCACTGAGGCGACTTGTCCACCACCCATCAAGCGCACGATGGCAAACTCTCCCATTACCAGGGTGACAATGAAAATGGTACCGATCGCAATACCTGAAGCAGACAAGGGCAAAATGATTTCCTTTTGAACCTGAAAAGGAGATGCACCCGCGTCTTCAGCCGCAGAAACCAGCGATCGATCAATTCGCATCATGCTGTTAAAAATGGGTGCCACCATAAACAGGGCATAGAGATGCACCATTGCCAAAATCACTGAAAAGTCCGAGAAGAGAAACATCTCGATCGGCTTATCGGTTAGATGTAAGCCCATCAATGCCTGATTGAGTAACCCTTCCCGCCCTAAAAAGGGAATCCAGGAAATCATCCGAATAGTATTCGATGTCAGAAATGGAACGGTGCAAACGAGAAAGAGAACGGTTTGCCACTTTGAGTTTTTAACGTGAAATGAGAGGAAGTAGGCAACAGGATAGCCGATCAGCAAACAAATTAACCATACAACTCCCGCAAATTTAAACGTATTGATATAGGTTGCCAGCGTCACTTTGGAGGTAAAAACCGTGATGTAATTCGCCAGCGTAAAGCCAGGAATCATTGAATAACCATTGAAGTTCCAAAAGCTGACGGTGATGATGGCAGCGATCGGCAACACCAAAAACAATAAGAGCACGATCGTCTGCGGCGATACCAGTAGGTAAGGCTGGAGTGCTTTCCAACTAAACGGCTTGGCTCGGCTAGGGCGCACTGGTGATGCGGGCGTGGGAAGGTTTTGAGTGGCTGTCATACGGTTCAACCTGGTATTGGGTTATCTAGCTGACTTAAGCGGAGAAGCCAGGAGCCAAACGTAAGCATGGTTCTGGCTCCTGACGCCTAACTTCTAGCTTCTTTTCATTGCATGGTTCTGGCTCCTAACTTCTTTGCATCCGTTCTACTGTTTGCGGCACCTCATAGCTACTTAGAAATTAAAGTTTGTGCGGAGTAAGCCCACAAAGATCGTGTCGTTGCTGCGGTTATGTTCTGGGTTGGTGATCACGATAATGCCGGGGGTAATACCAATGTGGTCATTCACTTGATACTTGTAGAATGCTTCAAGCTGGATGGTGGTATCTTGATCCTCAAACCCTCTCACATCGTTGGACGTTGCTTTAGAGGGCATTCCCACCACAATGCCGCCCAGATTGCCTTTTCTTAACAAGTCTGGGAAGGCAAGCGCCACTGCCCACGCCTGAATGGTGGCATCTGCCCCTTTTCCAAAGCCAGCTTCTGCTTTGGCATTGGCGTAGTAGTACCAGCCACTTAGAGCAAATTTGGGACTGAAGGCATACTGTGCTTCCACCCCATAACCATTAGTAGACGTAGGAAACGGACCAAAGGGATAAATGGAGTTCTCACTGCCAAAAAAGCCGCCAGGAGGCGCATTGCCGCTGCCATCATCGTAAGCGTGCAGGTAGGTGAGCGCGATCGCAAACTTATCAAACGGTCTGATTGTCGCCTGCACTAACGCGCCATAGGGACCACCAAACAACCCGCTAGTGGGATCATTCGCGGTAGGTTTACCCGCCAGATAACCGCCACCCACATTAATTTTGTCAGTGATGTTGTAGTTAAATCCCGCACCTGTAACACCGCTGGGGAAGTAGATTGGACTCCGCAAGGCAAACCCTGTGAGCACCGTGTCGTAGTCACCGTCTAGAGGATGCAAGGTTGGCACGAACAAGTCCAGAAAGCCAAACGCTTCGACAAACGCTGTGCCGCGATCGCTAATCGGAAAGCGATACTCCAGTTGGTTGATTGAAACCTGATTACCGCTGGGCGAAGAAAACGCTAACTTGGCAGTGGCGGTGCCCGTGGCATCAAACAGACTGGGAGTGTTGCCTGCTTGTAAACGCATGATTAATTGATCCTTGCCAGTAAAGCTACTGGAGAGAATCAGACGCACCCGATCGGTAAAAATCGCGTTGTCATCAATTGGTCCAGGTGCCGGAAGCCCCAGTCGAGAATTTGGCACACCGAATTGTCCGGGTGCCTGTGGTCTCACCCCCGCACCTGATGCAGCCGCTTTATTGCCGCCAAACGCATTCACCAGCGCAAAGATTACGTTGCCTCTCAGTTTGGTGGTGGTTGAGAACTGTTGCTTCTCTAAAGTTGCCGTGCGCGCTTCCAGCGTATCCACCCGTCCTCGCAAGGTTGCCAACTCTGCCGCAAATTCTTCTTGCAGCTTTTGGAGCGCCAGCAAATCTTCTTTCTTGACCAGATCACCCGTGCCTGCGGCAATCAGTTCATTAATGCGGTCTAAGCAGGCATTTACACCCGCCGCAAACTCATAACGACTCAGTGCCCGATTACCCCGAAAGGTCTTGTCGGGATAACCCACAATACAGCCATAGCGCTCGACTAACGATTGCAATGCCTGGAACGCCCAATCTGTAGGTTTAACATCTGAAAGCTGAGAAACAGATGTCACCTGATCTTGAAGCGTGGTTGCTTGCGTATCGGTATTCACCTGCGTCAGCGAAGCCATCGTCTCGTCAGTCAATGCCACAATCTGAGTAGACGTAGCTTGAGCCAAAAGGTTTTGCTCAGATGTAGCTTGCTCAGGTGCGCTCTGAGGTTTGATCGATTGGGTGGCTTGGGTTTCGCTCGATCGCAGGTTAGTGCCCACTGCTTCGGTAGCATTCACCACTTGCGCTGCCGCCACCAAGAAGGTAAAGACAAGCGAACTCCGCCCCAGAACGGTTCTGAGTAATGCCAACATATGCAACTCCTCACACAAAAATTTATAACCGTAACTCACACCAGCCCAAAATCAGGCAGCCACAAACTCATTCCACTTCTGCACAAGGTAAGTTTGTTCCTGCATCACCGAGTTCCAACACACAATGTTGGCAAAACGTTCCTTAAAGGAACCACCATCCCGCACTGCGCCCTTCGACTCAATCTTTTTGCCAAATGGGTCAACGATGTCGATCGCTGCTGGCTTGCCTTCGTACCAGAAATCCCACTCCTCTGCCTTCATAAACTTACGAGTTGTTTCTGGTGCCGCACTATAGTAGCCCTGGCGACCTAAAAAGCCACCCATCCAGCCATCTAACATCCAGTTGAGATACTCATAGGCAGCATCCAGAGAAATACCCTCCAGGTTTTTGGAGATGCCAACGCCGCCGCC
>JBBSHC010000176.1:0-6866 GCA_038253425.1 Leptolyngbyales cyanobacterium
ATGGGTTGGCTACAACGAATGTTTGGTATGGAAAAGCCCCAGGGTGCTCAAGTAAATCCTGCGCCTGCGCCTGCATCACCAGAAACCCCCCAGGCTGAACAAACGGCAGATGGTGGCATTGCCCCTGAGCGCGTCGGGCTGAATGGTGAGTATGACCAGAGCGGACTTGCAAAGCGGGTTGCGCTTGCGTTTGATGAAGATTCTCAACTTGACGACGTAGAAACCCTCTGGGTCGCTCAGTTAGGTACGACCGTTGTACTTAAGGGCAAGATTCCTAGCCAAGCGGTCTTGAATCAGGCAATTAGTATTGCTAAAAGCGTCAACGGTGCCAGTGATGTCAAGACCGATGAAGTCAGCGTTGGCTAAGTCAACTTGCAAGCATTTGCCAAGCGGCTAGCAAGAATGAGAAAGAGGGCGATCGCTGAGCGATCGCCCTTTTGTTTACAGGAATTTTTTTTGGCGCGGCTGAGCTTGTTGCATCTATGGCAAAATACTGAAGCTTTGTGTTCATTCACCGTCTGTTCGAGGTATCGAACTAGCATTCTGATCCATCGTTTTAGCTAATACTGTAATGAACACATCCATTAGAACTTGCTCACTGACTGCTTTATGCGCTTTCTCTGCTGTGCTTATACTTTCTAGCTGCGGTAAAAAAGCAGACGACACTGCGACGGCTCCCTCTCCCGCAAACCCTCCGATCGCGACATCTCCTACTACAACATCGTCTTCACCAACGACTTCTATGTCTCCTGGCACCATGTCTCCAGGAAACAGCATGTCATCGGATAAGATGGCTCCAGGAACAACGCCTGTAATGCCAGCAAATGCAGCGAAACTGGGAGTAAAACCAACGAATGCAACAACGTGTCCTGCGACTGCACCAGTGAAAGGCAAAGTGACAAAAAAGCGAGGCAATATCTATCACGTTGCTAAAGGACCGGACTACGCGAACGTCAAACCAGAAATCTGCTTTAAAGATACAGCGACAGCAGAGAAAGCAGGGTTTCGTGCACCTAAGTAACCCTTAAGCACTAAAATCTTCGCCTCGTTAAGCGGTACCATGAGGGGTGCAAAATGAGGATTCTAACGTTGCTATGCCCAACGCGTATGTCATTGGTTTGGGAAAATCGGGGATCGCAGCAGCTCGATTACTTAAACGAAACGGGTGGCAGGTAACCGTTAGTGACTCTGGCACTTCTCATGCTTTACAGCAGCAACAGCAAGCACTCACCGCTGAAGATGTGACCGTTAAATTGGGCGAAGCCTTTAGCCCAACCCTTGTAGAAACGCTGCAAGCAGCGGCTCTACAACGGGTAGTTGTCAGCCCTGGCGTTCCCTGGGATAGTCCTGGACTCATTCGCGCCAGAGAACTTGGCATTGAAACGATCGGTGAGACAGAACTAGCGTGGCAATACTTGCAAGGTTCCCCATGGGTCGCCATTACAGGCACTAACGGCAAAACAACTACGACTGCCCTGATTGCCGCCATTTTTCAAACCGCAGGGCTATATGCGCCAGCCGTTGGCAACATCGGCTATGCTGCTTGTGAGGTTGCGCTAGAGACTAAAAAACCAGATTGGGCGATCGCTGAACTCAGCAGTTACCAGATTGAATCATCGCCATCGATCGCACCTCGCATTGGTGTCTGGACGACCTTCACCCCTGACCACCTGAGCCGCCACAAAACATTAGAGCGCTACAGCGAAATCAAAGCACACCTGCTTAACCAATCTCAGATGCAGGTTTTTAACGCTGATGACCCGTATCTGCGTCATCTGGGTCAGCAACAGCTTTCTCCTGTTCGCAAAGATGCCTGCTGGACTAGTGTTAACGGCAAAACGAACCTGGTTGGCGATCCAGCACAGGGGGTTTACATCGAAGACGCCTGGGTCCGAACCCCTACCGAACTCATTCTGCCTGCAAACCTGCTGCGAATGCCAGGGCATCACAATCGCCAAAATCTGCTGATGGCAGTGGTAGCCGCAAAACTGGCAGGCATTGACAAAGGCGCGATCGCCGAAGCCATCGCAACCTTTCCTGGCGTACCGCATCGTCTGGAACACATCTGCACCTGGCACGGCATTGACTTCATCAACGACAGCAAGGCAACCAACTATGACGCAGCCGAAGTGGGTCTCTCTGCCGTTAAACATCCTGCCATCTTGATTGCAGGTGGCGAAGCAAAAATCGGTGATGACAGTGCGTGGCTTGCCGCCATTCAAGCCAAAACCACTGCCGTTTTGCTCATTGGCAACGCAGCCCCCACCTTTGCTCAACGGCTCCAGCAAGTCGGTTACACCAACGCCGAAATTGTGGAAACTATGGATCGAGCAGTCGCGCGATCGGCTGAACTCGCCAAACAACACCAAGCTCCGATCGTTCTACTTTCACCCGCCTGCGCCAGCTTTGACCAATACCAAAACTTTGAACAACGCGGCGACCACTTCCGCCAACTCTGCCAGGAATTGATTGGATGAAGCGCAGCAGTAAAAATAACTATATTTCAAACGCAGAATCAAAATTTGCTGGTTAAAAAGCTCGAAGTTCAGGTTTATAACATCTCTTCAGCCAAAAATATGGAAGTTAGCGGTTATATTTCTAAGACGGCTAAAGGTGGCTTGCAAATACATGCAGATCAGGCATTTGTAGAAATCTATCCCTCTGTTCAGGAGAACAATAATATTGATCAGATTAGTAAAAGAGTGAAGGAGAGAGTAGTTCAAGAAGCGAGGAAATATTTCGAGAAGGAGCCTTCCTCTGGATCACTGAATAACTGTAGTGGTAGGTGGCATGAACTTGCGTTCCTGATGGCAGCCCATAAATCAATTATTGAAAACACTGATCACCTCTATATTGTGAGAATGGGCAGCGAGTCAAGTATCAAGTTTTGGGAGATATATACGGAAGGATCTTTGAAAGAGTTCAAAAAATTCATGATGGGCTTACAAAAAAAGAATATGACTTTAAGATGTTCAACGCCCGACTTTGTTATTATCGACCGAAGTATTCTACGCAGCACAATTGTGGAAGATATATCTAATCTGTCCGCAGGAACAATTAATTTGATGCTAAAGCTATACGAAGACATAAAAGGTCAATGTGATCCGTCACAAGTCAAATCATTTATCTCTTTAAAGTCTAGTAACCGCCCTGACAGAAGATATCAAATATTGTATGAGGCTAATATAACCAAGTACGCTGGTAAATACATCCATGGCGCTCAAAATCCATTACGCTTTGATGTAGTAGGTCAAAGCAATCGAGAAGATTCAGATGTTTTTAAAGCTCCCAAGTTATCAGCGTTACCTGCCGCTCTTACCTTTAAATCTAGTGATATTAATGATGCAAGCAGGTTAATAGATTCTGATGAAAGAATCGAAACAACAACCGATCTAGATTCATACTGGAGTAGGTTTTGCTGAAATTGGCTGCATACTTGACCAAGAATCTAGTACAAGAGACAATTCCATCTGTTTGGTAAATTTATTTATAGGCAGATAATTGCTTTGAGAGAAAAAGTCATGGATAGATTGAGCAAGCGATTTTGCTGCTAAGTAAGGAACTCCATTACCTACTATTTTAAACATATCAGTGAGAGATAAATCTGGAGAGATAATGAAATCTCTTGGAAGAGACTGTATTGCAAGGGATTCTGCAACTGATATCCTACGCGCTTTATAAGGATGTAAGTGAACTTCATTGTTTCCATAGCAAGCCGTTGGAGAGTAACGCCATCGGTGAAGTCGTTTGAAGGACTTCTTTGAATCATCTCCCTCTTGAATCGACATAAACTTTTGAAGCCCAGCTTTGGGCTTGAAGTGATGTTCAGCATTAGGGTGATTCAATACATCATTCTGCCTGAACCAGTATTCAACTGTTAGTTCTTTCGGAACATCTTCAGGAAAGGCTAAATCGGAATTCTCTTGAAATTCATGAGTTTTAGACCATGAATAATTAAAAACCTTATCTTTTGGATACAGTATTTTACTTTTCCATGGGAAAATATAATCAAGAGGGTTCTCGTCTACCTCAACTTGAATCCCCTCAAGAATTCCCTCAAGAAAACTACGATGAAAACCAAGTAATATAATTCTTTCTCGATTTTGTGGAACACCGTACTCAATGGCATTGATTAAGCATTCAGTTAAAACGTAGCCAGCCTCACGAACTTCATCCTTGAGTTTCTCGAAAAAACATCGATGTTTTTTGGTTCGCCAAAGACCTTTTACATTTTCAAACAGGAAAAAGTCTGGCTTTTGCTGGTTAATGATTTCAACGTAAGCAGCAGAAAGCTTACCGTTTTCTCCCTCGCACCCTTTGTTTTTGCCCCCTACTGAGAAGTCAGGACACGGAGGACCGCCAATGAATCCGATGATGTCAGAAGTACGCCGAGCATCTTTAATTAGTTCTTTGAGATGAAGCCAACCTTCTCCTTCAGCAAATTTAGTGATACTTTCTCCAGAAAATCCATACTCAGGAAAAGGTAGCCGAAGATGCTGCCTAGAGTATTGATATGCTTTCCTGAAAGAAGGCTGAATCTCATTGGCATATGTTATCTCAAAGCCAGTCATCTCGAAACCTAAGTCAAGAAATCCTGCTCCGGCAAAGAAAGAGAAAATTTTAGGAGTTTGATTCATTAGATATAAGTGTTGATGAGCCGAGTAACTTAGCCTTCAAAAATACAATTGCTTACAACTTACACTTTTCCGTGTAAAAGGTCAATATTTGATTAATGTTCATGGAGTCGTATTTGCATTATCTCTCGCAAATAAGTTTGGCTAATAAGACTGGGAACTGAAGGCGATCGCCTATACACTTTTTTCATCCTTCATCCTTTGTCCTTCACCCCTCATCCCCTCCTCTCCAGCGCAAAACAACCACTTCCTCCCGGAGTTGCTCTTTCGTCGCGGTTGCCAATCGAGTCCGAAACAGATCAATGCTGACGACCTCATAACCCAATGTCTGGGCAATGTCTGCCAGTATCTTGCCTGTGCGAATCAAAACCCGAAAGTAAGAGGCTTGATCGCCAACAACATAGGCAAGCTGAGCACCGGGGCGTAAGATGGGGCGCAATTCTGCCAGGTGCCGTGCCATGCCGCCAAAGTAAAGCTTCGTAGCTCTGCCATAAACACGCTCAAAGCCGCTAGTTTTGCCGAGTTCAAGGCGTCGTGCCTCGATCGCGGCGGCAAGCTGCTGCACCTCAGCCTGATTTGCCACCCATTGATCGTCCGTATCTGCCGTATAGACATTGCGCGTATTGGAACGCATTAACCCTTGCTTGAGTGCCCGTAAATCGGCTTTAGTCTCGATGAACCCCAGCAATACCGATTCCAGCCGGGTTGTACGTGTGTAATCCTTCTCGTTAGGGTAGGGAGGTGACGTAATCACCGCATCAATTGAATTGGGTTCCAACACGGTCAAAAGTTGACGCGCATCCGCGTGATGAACTGTAGCAGGAGCCGTGAGCGGTTGCAGTACGCGTAAATCATCTGCGATCGCCTTCACTGCCGCCAACCACGCTTCAACTACGGGGGCATCCTCTTTTGCCCGCCCCACACCCACCTCAGGACCAAACTGCAAGTTGCTGATCGAGAACACGATCGCTTTCGTCAGCGCCAGCAACTCATGCCTGTGATACGGTGTGTTCGGCTCTTGCTTGAGACGATCCAAAAGCACGAGCGTCTTGTGCAACGGCAACGGACTAATTGAGTTCTTTAAAAGCAGCTTATTTTGTTCTTCCGAGAGCGATCGTAGTGAAGGCGGCACTTCCTGCTTCAGTAAACCTTGCTCAAACAACGGTAGCCGCAGCAAGGTATCGGTATCATCAATGCCGCTTTCTGCCAGGTCAGCCCGCACTAGTGCAGCAATCTGGTTCGCATGAGCCAAAAGACCATCTGGGTTAGGATGCCAATCAACTTTAACCGCACTGGCAAACTGCGCCACTAGATTGGCTTCGACACCAACGCTGGGCACGCCCAATTTCTTACATTCAACGAGAGTAGTACCTGTACCGCAAAAAGGGTCTAACACTCGATGTTCTGACCCCACGCCAAAGCGCTGAAGGTAGTCACGCACCAAATGCGGCGGAAACGACAGAATAAAGCGGTACCAGTCGTGAGCTGCTCGATCGTGAGCACAAAGCTGATTGATTTCTGTGCGGTACCGCGCTTGCCGAGTTTCACAGGGGGATGATGGCGTGTCGAGAGGTTGCACTCGTAGTTTCGGGTGGCAGGGCGATCGCTAATGGCATAGTTTAACCCTCCAGCGATCGTTCAACCAATTTTGTTCGACTAATCTTGGCGGCTAGTTTTTAGTTTAAAGCAGTCAAGCAGCAAAGATAGCTGCTAGCAGCAGTTAGCAACTTATAGCAAGATTTATGACTTCAGACTTCAGCATTGCTTGGACTTCCTCATCGACTCTATCTTTCTTCAGCGCCTCTCCTAAAGGGAAGCGAATAAAAGCAAGTGAATCGTCTTTGTTCAGGACGGGCTATCAGCAGGAACTCGTCCCCGAATAGCGGTACCAGTAGCGGCAGCCTCACGGATCTCAGGCACATCGGACAATACCGCAATAATACCCGTCCTCTCTGTCTCCAGTGTGACATCACTCAACAAGTCGATCACAGTCACCCCGACAACCTCTTCAATCAAGGCTTTAAGTTGTGGCTGGATGGCTTCTTTTAGCTCAGAATGCAGCGCTTCTACCAAGTCAACTTTACCGTTACTGGCTAGAAGTTGCTCTGGTTGGGTCACTGACTTTTCTAAAACAACGACGATTTTTGTATCAAAGATTTCACAGTCAACCGCGCTTAAGCGATGTCCAAGCTGGCTACGATAAAGGGATTGAATGCGTTGAGACAGCGATCG
>JBBSHC010000177.1:0-6825 GCA_038253425.1 Leptolyngbyales cyanobacterium
GTGAGCATCAGCGTCAACGACCAGTAAACCTTCGTACATCCGTTTCTCCTTGCGATTGAGAGGATAAGAAACAATTAAAGGGGGTAGAAAGCTCTCAGACTGTATTGTTTGAGCCAGATGATCTCAAGCGATCGTCTCACTCAAGGCAGCAGCCTCAGACTGCTCAAACTTCTTCGAGCAGGTGTTGTGGTTAATTGGGGCTAGTTCAGCTTTTTTGCGTCTGGTGCTGTGCTGAAGTAGTGCAGCAGCGATCGCAAGCCAAACCAGTTTTCAAACGACCACGACATCGCCACCAAGATAGTGATACCGGGGTATTTGACAAACGCAGGCTCATTCTTCTCAAAGACAGCGTGTCCACCGAGAGCAAAAACCTGGGTCAAAACTAAGCAGATCAGGGTCAACCGCCAGTCAAAAAACAGCAAAACTACGGCAGCGATCGCCAGCACATTCGTGAGATGATGCAATGCCTGATTAATCGGATTGCGATGACTAGCGATAAAGTGTGCCTTTGCATCTTGGAAGTAGCTCAAAGCGCTTTCTCCGAGGTAGTTTGTAGTTTGTAGTCGAGTTCTAGGAACGATACCACAGAGAAATCAGGCACGCGCAGGAGCCACTGAAAGTTTTTGGAATTAGGCGGCTACCACCAGCGTAATGCCGCATAGCCACGTGCGGGTTGGCTTAATTCTTCGTCAGTCAACCAATCCACCAGCTTGTAAGTACCAAAAATGTGATCCCACCAGTCTACCGCCAGCCCAAAGTTGTGATGCCACATCCCATACTTATGGTGAACGTAATGGACGGGCATCTTCATCCAAAAGCATTTGGTCGGGTTTTCGTGCTGTAGCTGGTGCGCGTAGGACGAAAAGGCAGCAAACGCAAGACCACCCAAGAACCAGCCGATGCCTGCTTCTAACGAATAAAAGAACAGCAGAAACATGACCAGGCACGTACCTTTCACGTAGTCCAAAAATTCCCATGCCACGCCCTGCCCTTCATTGCGGCGATGATGGTCACGATGACGCTGACCAATGCGAGGGGAGACGTGCATCAAGCGATGAACCCAATATTCCACCAGACTAGCGATCACAAAAGCGATCGCAAAACAGCCCAACCCGATTACCATTTTTGCCAGCACTGGCACGCATCCTCCTTTCGCCACAAATTGCAGCGTACCGGATCTTTCAAGATTTTGCCACTCAGCAGAGTCTCTCGGTTCACCAGCGATTAGCGGTCAGCGGTCAGCATTCAGCTAAACGCTAATCAAAGGGCAGTCAAACCAAGGCGGGAGCCAGTGGTGAGCAAAAAGCAAAACAAAGGGCAAACCTAACTCAGCACTCTCTAGCGCGGCGTCTGCTTGGCAATCAGGAGCCAAAACTCAAGAGTTCCTAACCCGCTCATAGCTGACCGCTGTAGCTTAACTCAACCTTTGCCATTGTTCTTTAACAAACGCCTGGAGTTGCTCAAGCCTGGTTGTAAGACTCATTTCCAGAGAGTAGAAAAGTGAGCCGTTATCCCGTTGCTTTTGCCCGTCTCTTGTCATCCCGCGTCTTGGCAGGTTTCTGTAAGCAAAGGTTAAGTGTTATCATGCACTCCAAGTTAATATACTGTTGCGCTTCTAGCACAAAGCGGTGATAGGCGATAAAGCGATTTAGAGTGAGGGAAAGGGCATGGAACTGGCTACGACCTTAAAAAGTCAGACAGTTCGAGCAGGCGTACGGGAAACGGGTATTAATCCGAATTACTGGTACGCAGTGGGTTGGGCGCAACAGCTCCAATCGAATCAGGTGATACCAGCAACGATTTGGCAACAAGCGATCGCGATCTATCGTGATGCTGAAGGACAGCTACATGCGCTCGAAGACGCCTGCCCTCATAAAGGTGTTGAGCTGCATCGCGGTAAAGTGCAGGGTCGTCATTTAGCCTGTCGCTATCATGGCTGGGAATTTGATGGTGAGGGTCGCTGTGTCAGCATTCCCTACTTGCCAGCGGGTCAAAAGTTACCCTGTGCCCAAGCCCGTAGCTATCCAATCCAAGAAAAATATGGGCTACTCTGGGTGTTTCCGGGAGACCCTGCGATCGCAAACGATTACCAGCCTCCTACCATGCCAGAGTACGACGAACCAGGTTGGTTAAAGGTACCTGTTACTGGTCACTTCAAGGCACACTTCTCTATCTGCAACGAGAACTCAATGGATGTGTTTCATGGCTTTTTGCATGAAAAATTGCAGGGCTGGTTTGACCCCTTGCTGCTCAGCTTGCGTGAAACCGATGATGCCGTCTGTGCCGAATACCAGGTATCTTACAAAGGCATCATGGCAAAATTTTTGGGGTTGAGTGAACGTGCCGATCAGGTCACGACCTTGCCAATTACTGTACAGTACCGTTATCCTCACTACCAAAGCAATCTCCAAGGCATTTCGTCGCTCTATCTCATGCGGTTGCCAGTCGGCTTAAAAGAGAGCCGCTCGTTTGCGCTCTTCTTTTTTCGGGTTCGGTTACCGCAGTGGTTGCTTCGTCGGGTTGAACCCCTGTTACAGTCATTTCTGGAGCGCTTTGTATTGATGCGGTTTTTGGCTCAAGATGTCGAGATGATGGAGAGCGAGCAATGGCAATATCTAGCAAACCCCAAGCGCCGTTATGTCGAAATTAACCCGGCGATTATTGCTGTCCAGCGCTTAATTGTCCGACAGTATGAACGGTTTCTGCAAAGTTCTAGTCAAACTCAAGCAGATGGGCACAAAGCATTAGAGCCAATCGTCTACCGCTCCGTAGCGCTTTCACAGCATGGCTCTGCTCATGACGGCAACTTACCCGATCGCGCTGACACTACATAGTTGATCTGATGAGAAGCAGCGATCGCTATCTCGATAGCATAAACGCGTGAACATTAACGCTAGCTTATGTCTTAGTTGATAGGTTAAAACGTGTGTTAATTCAAAATTGTGTCGGGCTGAATAGCCAATAACTTGCTAGGCAAATATACTGTTGAGCGAGAGGCGAGCCGGCTATCTACAAAAGGTGAGAGGAGTTTACTGTGCAAGTTGTCAAGGAGTACATCCAGCGCTGGTACGAGAGTGGGTTAAACCCCGACATTTACATTTGTCACAAAAAACAGGGCAATGTCGTCGAAATTGAAGAAGAAGCGACTGGCAAACGTCGAACGGTTCTCACCTTCTGCACCAATGATGTGTTGGGGTTAAACCAGGAAGATGCAGTCAAGCAAGCGGCGATCGATGCCATTTTGCAATACGGTACGTCAAACAGCTCGGTTTCGGCTTTGAGCGGTCGCATTGATTTGCATCGACAGCTTGAGAGGGAAATTTCAGCCTTTAAAGAACTGCCTCATACCCAGCTCTTTCTCAATGCGTGGATGGCGATGCAGGCACTCATTGATGCCTTTTGTCATCTGGCAATTCCGGTACCCAATTTTCAGCACACCCGCGAAACGCTGATTTTAACGGATGTGCTGAATCACGGCTGTATTGTTTCGGCTCTGGCTCACTCTGGCACTCGATCGGGAAAATTGTTTGGTCACAACCCCCGTGTGCGCGTGCGGGCTTACCGTCATTGCGATACCGAAGACCTTGCCCGACGGCTACAGCGCTATGCTCGTCCAGACGATCGCATCATGGTTGTTTCGGATGCCGTCTTTTCAATGGATGGCGACATTGCACCCTTGCCGGATATGCTCGACGTCATGAGCAACTACGAGGGCAGTGTGCTGCTCATGGATGAAGCTCATGCCAGCGGCTCAATCGGTCCGACGGGGCGTGGTATTTACGAGCATTTTGGGCTGAAACCACAGCAAACCCTTGAGCGCGGAGTCGTACCGCTCATTATGACCACCTTTTCTAAGTTTGCAGCTTCGGCAGGTGCAGCCATTAGTAGCCATGTGGCAGAGCTTAAGCCATTGCTCGATGTCTCGCCAACGTCAATTGGCACGATCTCGTTGCCACCTCCTACGACGGCAGCGGCGTTGGAAAGTATTCGTTTAGTGCGACGCGAACCCGAACGGGTCAGGCAACTCCAGGAAAACAACCGCTATCTGCGATCGCGCTTAGAAGCCAACGACTTTTTAGCGATCGGCGAAACAAATGTGGTACCCGTGATTCTTCCAGCAGAAATTAACCCCAAAGAGTATGCCAGAGAGTTGTTAGATTATGGAGTCTGGGTATCGCCCATCTGGTTTATTGCCAAGCCGCGCATTCGCATTACGGTGAACGCGCTTCACACTAAAGAAGAGATGGATTGCCTCGTTGCCACAATGGTTAAGGTGCGAGATCTGGTTTACAAACCAACTATCAGCGCCTGATACAACGCAAACAGCCGGAATAGGTGAATCGAGAGACACAAAAACAGCTTCAGTTTCTGGTCTTTCGTTCATTCCGGCTGTGCTTCACTGCTTTAAGCGTCTAATAACTGGCAACTACATCAGGTTGACCCAGGAAAAATCAGCCTGACCAAAGTGAATGCTAAAAGCAACCATTACATTTTCCAGGCACTCAACGAGCCATGCAATTTCACCCCTCGCTTTTGTTTCGTAGTGTTTGAGTACGATCGCCAGCCGCTTTGCCAGGTAAGACTTAACGGTATCAAGATTAGACTTTGACTCTCGACAGAGCAGCATAATCTTAAGTAACAGACCCACAGTAAACGTCGCGCCCATATTAGTTGTCGAATCTACAAACACACCGTGATTGTTGGGCTGGCGCTTGGGGTTAGCGAGCAAGCTATCAATGAGTTGCCCACAGGTTTGCACAATGAGAAAGCTGTTGGGTTTAAGCGTATCGCTTTGAGGCAGGATGGCATCCAGTTGGTCAGCAAGCCACCGATTAAAGTGATGTTTGCCATAGTCGGGATGGTCAGAATGGCTAATTGAGGCGGTTAGGTAATCATACATTTGTCGTTTTACGCTGCGCGCTAGTTTTGCTGCCAGCGTCGTTTTGCCCATGCCAGATATGCCAAACAAGGCAACTAAATGACAGCCATCAAGGGTAAGCCGCTCTTCTAGCTGCTGCAATTCTTTGGCACGCCCCTACACCTGACCCACCTCTGGCATCGTGCTCCAATCTTGCCGTGATGTTGCACCATCCCGAAAGGGATTGTTTCCTTCTCGCACCAATGCGGTTGCCGAGCGATCGCTCCAGTCAGATGGCGCTGCACTGTGAAAGGCTACAGCCCGTTCAGGCATTAAACTGCGCGATCGTGCCTGTTCTACAACTCCTTTCAAGGTGAACTTAGAAACTTTGTCATCTCCCAATGCCCGCCGCAGTTGTTTCCACAAGCTAGGACCAACGTTCCGCATGATGTGGTCTAACTCACGATGGCAAGCAGGCGGATCATGGTGAATGTCTTTATAGCTTCTGTCTTGCCACACTCCCCGAAAAATTTGCCGTTCAAGGTCGTTTAAATAATCTCCCTAGCAAGTAGCGCTTCAACAAACGTAAGAGCTTCGTCAGCGTTCATGAATAAACCTGGAGTAGATGCCGATGCCTGCGTATGCTTCAGTGTAAGGCTGAACTTTCCTGTAGTTTCCTGTATTTTCTAAATTCTTCAGTTTTATCTAATCACGGAAAAAGCCTTGAATTGACTGTATTGAACCTTACGGGCGGAGTTGCAAGAATGAAAGAGTAGTGATGAAGGTGCTCACAATGTTTAGGTTTGCTAACCGTTTGAAGGCAGATTTGGCAGCTAGAACGCAGCCATTGAATGACCGCTCTAACCGCATCAGCACGCTTTATTTTGTCCGCTTAGAAGCCGATACAACAGCGATCGTTACCCGTACCATTGCACCTGGAAAGGCAGGACAAATCAAATTTCAAGGCTCTTGGTGGACGGCTCGTTCCACTGACGAACACACACTGATTCCGGGTAAAACGGTTTACGTGGTGGATCGTCAAACGCTCACTCTCTATGTCGAGCCAAGGATGCCAAGTGTTGAGCCAGGTCAAGCAAACGTAGCCTCAGGAGAGCAACCACAATGGAATTTGCAATTGCTGTTTTTACAGGTTTAATCTTTCTAACGATTACAGATTTTCTTGCGCCAGCAAAGCCACCAAAAACACCTGAAGAAGAGATGGGCGAGGCAATCACAAAGTATCTAACTGCCAGTAAGACAGACGGCGAGAAAAAAGGTGGTGGAAAACAAGGATCGCGATCGACGGATGAAGGCTGGTATAGTGCTCCATAACGGTTTGAGTAGCCCTTAAACGTGCCAATGGAGCAAAGGCAATGACCGTGCATCCGTCTATTGATGATCAGAAAACACCATCTGGAACAAAGCAGCCTGCGATCGCTGTGCAGGTGATGCCCGTAACGACGGCAACAGAGCAAGCGTGGTTTTTAGACGTTCCGGCAGCCGTGTATGCCAACGATCCTCATTGGGTGCCACCCCTCCGCAGCAGCACTGCCAAGCAGCTTGCGCCGACAAATCCGTTTTTTCAGTATGGGCAGTTGCAGCAGTTTATAGCCGTCAGCGGTCAACCATCAGCAGCCAGCAAGCAACGACAAACACCTCAACTTTTGGGTCGCATTGTTGCGGCTGTGAATCATCGGTTGATCGATCGCGAAGGACAAAACGTAGGGTTATTTGGCTACTTTGAGTGCGTGCCTGATTTCGCGGTGGCAAAGGCGTTGCTAGATGCAGCGTGCCAGTGGTTGCAAGAACAAGGAATGACGATCGTCCGCGGACCGATCGATCTCTCCACTCACAACAACTGCCTCTTTCTAGTCGATGGCTTCGATTCACCACCGATGATGATGATGCCGTATAACCCGCCCTACTACCCCCAATTTGTAGAGCAAGACGGCTGGCAAAAAGCAAAA
>JBBSHC010000178.1:0-6781 GCA_038253425.1 Leptolyngbyales cyanobacterium
CACTGCCGTAGCATCACGGGTAGAATCAGCTTTCAGCGGCATTACCCCCAAAACATCAAGCACAGTTTCACTAATCGGTGGTGGCGCAATCACCACTAAGGAAGACTCCAACTGCTCTGTATATTGCCAGAAAGATGCGATCGCAAGGGCATCAGCAAAGGAGGGATGGGGACGCACAGTCGCCTCTTCGCCGCCAGCATCATTGCCATGCTCCTGATTGCCACCAGCACTACGCATTTGACGCAGCGTTTCAATGATTTTATCCTTCGTGCGCCCCCGTAGCTGGAACAACACAAAGGGATCTTCGCTGAAGCGATCGCCCAGCAAGTAGTACACCGCACCAATATGCTTACAAGGATTTGCCGGATCAGGGCAGGAGCATTTGCTGTGGATATCAAACTTGGTGAAGGGAAACAAGCTTAAGCCATTAGTTGTAAACACTTCTTCAATGTTCTGTGGCATTTCACCTGCAAGCAACTTGGCAGAAAAAATTGCCCGTTGAGCCATTGCCTCGATCACATAGCTCCACTGCTCATCCGTGAACGGATCCAGTGATAACGACACTTTGTAAGGATCTGGTGCTGTGCCTTGAACGCTGGCAGTCACCTTTGGTCCCGTAAAGTCAATGCTAAGGACGTTACCTTCACGAGCATAGGTACGTGCCCGCGCCAAGCGCCGTATCCAACCAAAAGACTCCAGCACATCAATCCAGCGCTGTGCCCACCATTCGCGGTTTGGTTGAGAGTAAGAGGAGTCAGACATAGAGGAGGAAGAAGAGGGATTGACCTAATCGTAAAGTTTGGTGATTTTAGAGGAGAAAACGGACGCCGATCGTTCCGTTGCCTCTATAGGCAATGAATCTAAAAGTCGCCTACTCAAACTTTGCCTGTCTAACTTAGATCGTACAGATAAACAAAGGCACCGGGACGCTGAAAGGCATCAATTTGATGACCTCGTTGATTGAGACAGGTAGAACCCATTCATTTTCAGCAAGATTGTTAGCGTGGGAAAAGAGAACCCAAATGCGGCGATCGCCCTTCAAGTTGTCAATATCAGCTTGATAGCGCTGTTTTTCTTGCTCAGAAAGGGCTTTGCCATCTTCTTGATCTACATCATCGGTGTAGATGATGTAGTCACCATCTCGATAGCCAAACTTGGGAGCATAGTATTTGAATTGGTACGCGCCGCGTTGAAAAACATATACAGCTCACATTTCAAAGTGCTTAACCTGCAAAGTAGAGGCGTTCTTTTTGTTTTGGCGAACCCGCTTCATAATATCCTTGGAGCCATGAATCATCCGGTTTCAAATAGACCGATCGCACCGCGTCAGATTCTGTACTTTGGATGGTGGTGACGTACCGGGAGTAGTAGTGGTTAAACAGCCGCATGAATTCGCCCAGGTAAATGTCTGCAACCCGTCGATCGCCCCGAATCACCAGCATGTTTTCATCATTGTTCTTCGTAGAGGCATCGCTAAAGTTGGCAGACCCTGTAATGACGATCGCATCGTCACTGAGGGGATCAATGAGCATGTATTTGGTGTGGATGTACCGCACATGCGTATTTAAGCCAGTGGTTTTTTCTTGCAAAAAGCGATCGAACGCACTCCCCTGCTTAACCGCACCGACTGCGATCCGGGTATCGGGGTCACGACGTAATGCCTCCATGTTGCCGCCTTCTTTTTCCAGTAAGACGTAACGCAGATAGTCGTTGTCAGTTGCCAAGACGGTCGCCAGCAGGTCGTTTACACCAAAGGCAGCGGTGAGAAACACAGCCCTATGGGTTGCTTCCATGCGATCGGCGTACCATTGCAGGGCTGCCAAAGAGGCGCGAGGACTAAAGATTGTAGTCGTTGCACGGGGCGGTAAGGTTGTTGGCACGGGGGAGTGCTGTTCTATCCAGGGGCGCAGTTTGGCGGCGGTGGGATCATGGCTGAGTGCCTCCCAGTAAGCCAGGTAACTTGCTGCCACGTCTGGATCGCGTACCAGATGCCCAACATTAGAGTGCCCAAAAATGCCGCCATCAGTGATATTGGTCGAGCCAGTCCATACCTGAATCGGCTTGCCGTCTTTCAGCAGCACAATGAACTTATTGTGAGCGATGTAGCTGGGATTGGTCTCGCGAGGCAGGGTGAGTGATTGGATACTGGCTTGTGCGATCGCATCCCGATTTGCCTGATTGGGGTAATTCTGCTGATTTTTCCGAGCATCAAAAATAATTTTGACCGTCGCCCCCGTTTTTTGAGCTGACCCAAAGGCTTGTAAGACGGGTAAGTACTGGAATTCGTATAGCGCAGCCCGTAACTCATACTGACTGCTGTTTGCCTGTTTGATAAACGCCAGCAGCGCTTCTACCAACCCGCGCGAGAGCCACGCCCAGGCACGACCATTGGGCACTTTGTCGGGTGGCAGGTTCTTAAACTTGCGGGCATAGGCTTGAGAGCCAGCAACACC
Source organism: Leptolyngbyales cyanobacterium (assembly GCA_038253425.1). Lineage (GTDB taxonomy): Bacteria > Cyanobacteriota > Cyanobacteriia > Leptolyngbyales > Leptolyngbyaceae > Stenomitos. The sequence goes on from JBBSHC010000178.1 coordinate 2,454, forward strand.
CCGGTTGAAATACACGGCATGGGTACCCGTAGCCTCTGCCTCAGTGGCAATGCGGACTGTGACGGTTTCGCTTTGCTCCAGTTTTTTGGGTTTGCCGCGTAGCGCCACAATCCGGTAGGTGTAGTCATGGGCAGGCTTGGCAGTAAAGTCGCCCCACAGGAACGCCTGAATGGGCTGTTCTAATGTGGAGACGAGGCTACCGGGAGGCAAATTGGGATTTGTCTCTTCAAACGTGCGAAAGCCCTGAAGCCAGTAGCGTTCGTCTTCGGTGTGGTCTTGACGCTCGATCGCAAAGCCCAGCACACCCGCGCGGCTCGCGTCTGCAAGATCAATGCCAAGGAGCACGACATAGGAGCCTGCGATCGCCTGTACAGATAGTGGACCACGGGTTTCTTTTTTTCGCATGGGGTTAACTCCAGTTACGCTTAGCGATCGCAGGGCTTCGTCTTACTATCGGGGGTCGCATCGGGATAGAATGTCCGAATCGCTCCTTCTTCCTCAACAAAGACGGCTGGAAAGGGTGCAACATTCGGTTCGTTGACTGTGAAGAGACAGGCATCTTTAGCAACGTTCTGAGGTTTGAATTGTCTGAAGGCTCTCACTCCATTCAGCAGCGTTTCTTGCGCGTTGAGGACATAGGAGTAACCTTTAACAGGGCTTTGAGCAATGACGCGATCGCCTTGCTTAATCAATGCTCCAAACGTATAAATAGAGCCGTCAACCACTTCTTCGATCGTGTTTCTAGTAACCAGGCGTCCGGCAATGCCCTCCTGTTGAAGTTGCAGATAGCGACCGACAAAATGTAACCCACCAATGCTATTGCCGTCTTTTTCACCGCAAAAAACATGCTTAAACGCTCCCTTTTTAAACCAGAGAGCCGTTAAATCATCAAGAAAAGCCTGATCAGTTGTGTGCTTGGGCTGAAGCGCACCGCCCGCTGCCTGCTTTAATTGACGCACGACATCTGGGTAAAAAACCATCAACTGTTTGAACTGCTCAGGCTCAACTGGCGCATCAAAACCACTACCGCACAGTGCCAGCATTTTCTGGTCAAACGGCGCTAGCTTGGGAGGCGGGGGTGTAATATCCTTTTGCGCTCCTTTCGGAAAGTCAACGGGCACCGGATTGTTTTCGTTGTCGAAGAATGGCAGTAGGGTAGTCGTTGGTCGTGCTGGGTTCGTGCTGGGGGATGGCGTCGGGCTGGGAGATGACGATGGTGCAGGGGAGGGGACGTTTGCGTTGTTTGCCTGAAACTTGCCGCACTTTGCACTGACCCACCGACGATCGGGTTTTGCCCCAGGCACCTCTAGCAACACAAACTGACGCTGGGGACTATTGAACCCATCAGCCGCATACAAAGTGCCGACTGTCAGCTTAAGATTGCCAGGATTTTTGCCATTGATGGCTTGTGTTGCGGGGCAGGCTTGAGTCGCTGTAAAGGTGCCAGACGGCGGAACCTGCGCTGAGGTCGTTTTGACAAACAGTAACGATGTGAGCGCGATCGACAATCCAGTTAAACCGATCGCAATGTTTTTGGAGCAAGGCATGGGGGCAACTCCTGAGCAATAACTGTGGATATAACCAAGAGCAAGTTACTTACATCAGGTAATACCATCAGCCAGAAAGTTTTCCAGAAAAATTTATGTTAATTCGTGTTAATAATAACCGCTTCCTAACCAAACTCGCCAGGAAGTAGGAAAACTCACGATCACCTATTAACTCATCACAACTAATTGTTTAATTTCTCTTAAACTTCAGCGACAAAGCCAAGTAGTAAGAACGTTTCTGCCTCATACATATAAAGATCAGTGCCATTCATTACAGCGATGTTCAAATATTACGTCATAGCCCAATAACAAAAGGCTAACCGCCAAAAGCCCATCCAAACCTTTATTACACTCAACTGAAAACTCCTGTTAGTTAACTATCAACCTAGTTAAGCGGGTTCTATGCAGTTAGTTATTCTTCCCCGATGATGGCGCTGCGATCGAGCAACAGTAGATCTCTCAAGCTATCAGTATCCAGCTCAGTGAGCCAGTTTTCGCCTGCACCAATCACATTTTCAGCCAGTGCCTTTTTACTTTCAATGAGTTCATGTACCTTCTCTTCTAACGTGCCGTTGCAGACAAATTTGTGTACCTGAACATTACGAGTTTGTCCAATGCGGAAGACGCGATCGGTGGCTTGATTTTCTACAGCAGGATTCCACCAGCGATCGAAGTGAAAGACATGGTTGGCGCGAGTCAGGTTTAAGCCCACACCGCCTGCCTTCAGCGACAGGATAAAAATGCGGGGTCCCTGAGGATCGTGCTGGAAGCGATCGACCATTTCCTCACGCTGCTTTTTAGACGTACTGCCGTAAAGGAACAAGGTTTCGCGTCCTAATTGCCGTTCCAGGTGGGCTTTTAGCAGCTTGCCCCACTCTGCAAACTGAGTGAAGATGAGCGCGCGATCGCCTTCTGCGACAACTTCTTCCAGCATCTCTTCCAGACGTTGGAGCTTACCAGAGCGGTTTAGAAAGGCTGAAGTATATAGGGTTTCGCCCTTCCCGGAGGGTAGGTTAACAGCTAAATCACTGTCACTTTCTTTATCCTTTATCCTTGAGCTTTTATCCTTGCCTTCTCCCTCCTTGAGAAAGAGCGCTGGATGATTACAGATCTGCTTTAGCTTCACCAACAGCGCCAGAATAATACCCTTGCGCTGGATGCCTTCAGCCGCTTCGATGTCTGCCAGAGACTGATCAACAGTGTGCTGGTAAAGCGATGCTTGCTCAGAAGACAGTCCACAAAAGACAGTCATTTCTTGTTTGTCGGGCAAGTCTTGAATGATGGCGCGATCGGTCTTCAGGCGACGCAAAAGGAAGGGCTGTACGAGCGATCGTAGGGTTTGCAGCGAGGCTGTATCGCCGTAGCGTTCAATGGGAGTAGCAAAACGGCGCTGAAAGAAGTTTTTGGGTCCCAAATAATTGGGGTTGAGAAAATCCAGGATTGACCAGAGTTCCGACAGGCGGTTTTCTACGGGCGTGCCTGTGAGTGCAATGCGGAACTGAGCCTCAAGCTGTCGCACCGACTGAGACTGTTTTGCATCCGGGTTTTTGATATTCTGCGCTTCATCCAGCACCACCCCCTGCCAGCCAATACTTTGCAGATCCTTAAGACCGCGATGCACCAGGGCATAGCTAGTAATAACCAGATCCTTGCCCTGCACCGCTTTGGCAAAGGCTTTACCTTGAGGGCGCTTATCACCGTGATACAGAAACACAGACAATGTGGGACCAAACTTTTTCACTTCGCGCTCCCAATTGCCCAGCACAGAGGTAGGGCAGACTAGCAACGTCGGTTGTTCCAGTGTTTTCTGTTCTTTGAGGTGCAGCAAAAAGGCGATGAGCTGAATGGTTTTGCCCAAGCCCATATCATCCGCAAGGCAGGCACCCAAACCCCACTGTTCTAGAAATGCCAGCCAGCCAACGCCGCGAGACTGGTAAGGACGCAGTGTACCTCGAAAGCTTTTGGGTGTGGGCAAGGCTTCGATTTGCCGATTGCCGCTGAGGGTGGTGATCAATTCCTGTAAGGGACCAGACGCCTCAAAACTGATCACAGGCAGCTTTTCGATCGTTTGCGTATCGCCTGTGCTAATACGGAGCGCATCTTCCAGGGAGAGCGCCGTTTGGTCTTTGCGGCTGGCAAAAAAGGTCTGGGCAGCGCGAATATCTTGGGGACGCAATTCCACCCACTCGCCATTGATTTCGACCAGGGGTGCTTTGAGGGCAACCAGACGATCGAACTCCGCTTTGGAGAGCGTTTGCCCACCGATCGACAGTTCCCACCGAAAGTTGAGCAGGCTTTGCAGACCCAGCCGTACCTGCCCCTTGTTGAGCTTGGCAGACTGTGCCTGAATTTTCAGCCCCAAACGGTTTGCCCAGCCGCCCTGATTCGCCAGATTGGGCGGTAGCACCACACCCAAACCACTATCTTGCAAGCGCCATGCCACTACTTTCAAAAACTCGTATGCCTGAAGTGCGGTCAGCGTGCAAAACTGGGGTCGCGGTTCCTGCAAGCTAGGCTCGATCGGCGCATAGAGTCGAGACGCAAGCCCCAGCCCCATGAGCAACGTTTCTTGCGGACGATCGATCGATCGTCCCCGATAGTGCAACTGCTCTACTGGATTGCCCCAAATAGTGGGCGCACTGACCAAAAGTGTCTCATCATCGGCTGCTTGCAAGAAGTACTCTAATAACCAATCAGGTTGCCCTGTTTGGGGTGGGTGCAAAGACAGGCAGGTACGAAAAAGGTTTTGCTGTGCGCCTTGAGCTTGTAGGGGAGCCGTCC
>JBBSHC010000179.1:0-6781 GCA_038253425.1 Leptolyngbyales cyanobacterium
GCGACACGGCAAAAACAGGTTTCTGCTCTGCCAGAGTAATAAATTTGCTCAGGAGTTGCTGCTGTTCCGCCAAGCGATCAAGCAAAATGGGATTGTCACTGGTCGCTTGCTGACCGCCGCCCGCTGACTGTTGACCGCTGACCAACTCCACCAGCCGATTCACAAACACGCCACCTACAGGAATATGCAGCGCTTCCAGAGCAGTGAGAAACCGTTGCGTTTCCAGCAGGCTCATGGGTTCCGCGATCGCCACTACCAGACAGGCGGTAAAGTCCTGATTCTGGAGTAGTTGCCGTCCCCGCACGAGATCCGACTTCATGGTTTGCAAAAACGCATCGGCATCGTCTGCTGTGTAGCGTCCCGTAAAGGACTGGCTAATAACGCGATGCTTTTCTTGAAAGAGTTCCAGTGCGTTCAGAAACTCATCCAGAAAGTCCATCAAGCCGAATAAGTTCAGCGTATGTCCGCTGGGAGCCATATCCACGACGACGCGATCGGCTTCGTGCTCACGCAACAGTCGCTGAATTTCCAAAATGCCCATCAGTTCATCCAATCCGGGCCAACTCAGATCCCAAACGGGTGTCAGGTCTTCATTTTCGACAAAGCTACCGCGCTCGACCAGCAGTTCCAACACGTTGCCATAATCGCTTTTAAACGCTTGTAGGAGGGTTTCTGCGTCGAGCGATCGCACCTTCAGGTTGGGCAGATCCGCAACAGGTTGAGGGACATCTGTAACTGTCATTTGCAGTACGTCACCCAATGAATGCGCTGGATCGGTAGACAGCAACAAAATTGACTCATCAGGAAATTGTTGCGCCCATCGTCGCGCAAAGCCGCAGGCGAGAGTAGTTTTGCCAACCCCTCCCTTGCCGCTAAACATAGTCAGGTGAAGCGTATCATAAAGCTGAAGTTCCATACCAAAAGAGTACCCCGCTGACTTCAAGGAACTCTACATCAGCTCCCAAATTGTTGCAGAGTCGAGCAAAGCCGCCTGTAGCAATGTTTGGAACCCGGATGAGAAGCGAAATTTCAGGTTGATCCGTCAATGCAACAGGCAACTCTTTATGAGATGTAAGCCCAACTCCTAAAGTGGGCTTACTAGAGGTAGACCCACCGTTGGGATACTATTGTCGAGAGATAAAAATGAGCGATTTATTTAAAGGATTTGAGCAACTGCTCGAACTGGCGAAAGTCCTGGAAGAAAAAGCCGAGAAAGGAGAGCTAAAAACCGAGATTCAGCTTAACACCCGTAGCTTGAGCAGTATTCCCCGACAGGGCAATATTCCCAGTGGTATGGGGGGTAGTCGAGTGCGATCGGAGCCAGGGAGAGCAGGAGGGACAGGGGACGCTACGGCTGCACCGGATGTCATTGTGACTCCACCTTGCAGCGATCGTGATGCTAATCATGGTGCAACATCGGCTCCGCTTAACGATGTGGGTGGGCTGTCTGACGTGCTACAAGAACTGCGGGAACTGGTAGAGATTCCGTTGAAGCGTCCCGATCTGCTAGAAAAACTGGGACTAGAACCGCCGCGTGGTGTGCTGTTGGTCGGTCCACCAGGTACAGGGAAAACCCTCACGGCACGGGGTCTGGCGCAGGAACTGGGCGTGAACTACATTGCGATCGTCGGTCCTGAGGTAATGGGCAAATACTACGGTGAGGCAGAGGCACGTCTGCGGGGCATTTTTGAGAAAGCAGCAAAAGCGGCTCCCTGCATTATTTTTATTGACGAAATTGATAGCCTTGCCCCCGATCGCAGCAAGGTGGAAGGCGAAGTCGAAAAACGTTTGGTGGCACAACTATTGGGCTTGATGGATGGGTTCGCCAAGACCAACGGCGTGATGATTCTAGCAGCGACCAATCGCCCGGATCATCTTGACCCAGCGCTGCGCCGTCCCGGACGGTTCGATCGCGAAGTGCAGTTTCGTGTGCCCGATCGCAACGGTCGTCTGGAAATCCTCACCATTCTCACGCGCACCATGCCGCTGGATCAGTCAGTGGATTTGGCGATCGTCGCTGATTTGACGGTGGGTATGGTTGGTGCAGACCTGAAAGCGGTTTGTCAAAAAGCTGCTTATAGTGCGTTGCGTCGTCAGGTGTCATCATTGCACGGAGCGATTCCAGATGACATGACGCTCAACCAGTCAGATTTTCTTCATGCACTCAAAGAAGTTAAGCCCTCGGTGCTGCGATCGGTTGAAGTCGAGTCGCCCAACGTCCCGTGGGAGCAAATCGGTGGCTTGGAGGCAATCAAGCGCACGCTGCAAGAATCCGTGGAAGGTGCCCTGCTGTACCCCGAACTCTACCAGCGCACCGGAGCCAAAGCCCCACGCGGTATCTTACTCTGGGGACCACCTGGAACCGGAAAAACCCTACTGGCAAAAGCAGTCGCCTCGCAGGCAAGAGCCAACTTTATTGCGGTCAATGGTCCTGAGTTGTTGAGTCGTTGGGTCGGCGCTGCTGAACAGGAAGTCCGTGAACTCTTTGCCAAAGCGCGACAGGCGGCTCCGTGCGTCGTGTTTATTGATGAAATTGATACGCTGGTGCCCGTGCGTGGAAAGTTCAACGGTGATTCAGGGGTGAGCGATCGCGTCGTTGGGCAACTCTTAACCGAACTGGATGGACTTCACGAATGCCTTAATGTCCTACTCATTGGCGCAACCAACCGACCAGAGGCAATTGATCCGGCACTACTGCGGGCAGGACGTTTGGATCTTCAGCTCAAAGTTGACTTACCAGATCTAGCTACACGTCTGGCAATTTTGCAGGTTCACAACAGCGATCGTCCTCTGGCATCGATCGATCTACCGCACTGGGCAACCCAAACCGACGGCTGGAACGGCGCAGATTTAGCGCTTCTAAGTAATCAGGCAGCGTTAGAAGCTGTTCGGCGCTACCGAGCCGCAGGTGCCACCAATCCCTCCACAATCCAGATATTTACGGATGACTTCCTGGCTGCATACCAATTATTGTCAAATCAACGTCAGTCTGGTTAGTGTTTTCTGTTGATGCTTCCTGTCGTATCACCCTCGATTCTCAACCAATGGGGATTGAGGGTGATTTAAGGCTGCCGATCCACACCCCACCTCTACGACTGATGCTTTCTGAACAAACTCCCGATCCAGTTCGCCAGCACGCACTCACAGCATTAATCGCTGCCTTTATTACTCAAGGTCATCCAACGGAATACGCCAAACACATGGCAACCGCTGCAATCTTTCAAACCGACTTGGAACTGAGAAACGCTCAACTGTCTCACCTGTTGGGATGGCTCAAGCAGGAACACAGCGACGTGTACCAAGACGCGCTTACCTTACTAGAAAATACCCGCGAAGAGTTTGAGCGACGAGTGCAAACAGGTAGTTAATTTAGCCAAAATTCTCATAGCAAACAATCAACGTTTTAGAACGCTCCTCGCCCTAGCATGAGACCAATGCTGGGGTTTTTCATTGTGTATGACCAAGCCCTGCATACGCTTCTCCAAAGACAGGGCACAAGCACGTTCAATTTTGGTGATTATGTCTATCTGTTAATAGTGTTGCTTTTCAACAATGCTCCCATTAGCATCTGTCAGATGCTAATGGGAGCGGTTGTTTCCAGGTTTCCAATCAATTTTCGCAATGCTCATAAATTCTTCGGTTCCCATAAAACACCATTGATCACTCAGTAATTCTGCGAGTTGTAGAAAGCAACCCCAATTTTAGGTTCAGTGATTGCGACGGTTGCTTTGATGGACTGACTGAATATTCTAGGAATGTAAGCCAATCCCCTCTGTAGTCACTGCTTGAGAGGCAAGGCGCACAAAATCCCATCTATCTGTTGAAGGTAAAAACAATGGCTGTTGAAAAAGTAAACTCTTCCTCTAGCTTGGCTGAAGTCGTCGATCGCATCTTGGACAAAGGTATTGTCATCGATGCATGGGTTCGCGTTTCGTTGGTTGGTATCGAACTGTTGTCGATCGAAGCCCGTATTGTGATTGCATCGGTTGAAACCTACTTGAAGTATGCCGAAGCCGTTGGTTTAACCTCGCAAGCCGCCGTTCCCGCTTCCTAATTGAGTCAGCTCTTTGCAAACACCTATCGTTGCGAGACCACAATCAATTTTCAAGTCTAATCCCAACTTATTGCAAAGGATTTGTTGACTGCTGGGAAGCCCTCATGGTTTCCCAGCTTAATTGCTACTTGATCATTCCCTTGCATTGGGGAAAGGAGTTTTAACAGTGTCTTTAAAGCACACGTGGCAGCAGCAGAGACAGCAACGACAGCAAGAAGTCACACAACGGCAGCAAACTGTTTATAAAGCGTTAGCAACAACCCGTCAAGAGCGCCAAAGCAAGGCAGCAGAGCTACGAGACGAACTCAGCTTATTTCGTGAATCGCTTACCAGTGAAAGCACAACGCGTCGGTCTGAATTGCAGCAGTTTTGCCAGCGCTTACAAGCCGATGTGCAAACGCTGCTTACAGATGCTGGCGATCGCCGTCACGCTCACGCAGCGCAACTAAACCAAAAACTTGATACCTTTGTGCAGGCTCTCCGTCAGGAAACCACCGACTTCTTGGCGGTGGCACACTCAGAACGAGCAACAATGGCGCAGCAGTTGCAGCAGGAACTGATCACCTTCGTGGACGATTTACGCGCTGACGTGCAGAGTTACTTAATCGAACTAGAAGCAACTCGTGAACACCGGGCAACGCAACTAAGCCGCCACTTGATCCGGAGTCGCACCGCGCGTAAAGCAGAGACACACGCATTATTTAATCGGTTGGTAGGCTTTCGAGCCGAACGGCAACGGTTCTCTCAAAGTTTACACAACATGGTCTGGGGTAGTGGTTCTGCCGCTAGTGATCAGGCTGATGCCATCGCGCCAGAAGCACTAAAGAATGGTACTCAGCCTGTTGGTCGTGTTTCTGTCATGCCTAACGGTACTGTAGCTGTTACCGCCACGATTGGAGCCTTTCAATCTAGTGGCTCGGTAGCCGTTGCACCCTCCACTGACGCAGCAACAGCACCGCTAAAAGAGAGCATTGCTTACGAAAAAGACGTTTATAACTACATCAACGTCGCTCAAGGCGCACGATTGACAGAAATTGAAGCGGCGCTTGACATTAATCGATTTCAAACAGTCGATGCCTTGCGATCGCTGATCAAACAGGGATTAATTACTCAACGCGATCGCGTTTATCTTTCCCAAGCCCAGCTTGCCCACACCTAAAAGCAGCGGAGGGTTGGTGAATACAACCGTATTGCCCTTTCCCTTCGATCGCACCATATCTTAGACCCTGTAACCCCTACCAGAGGTTAAAAACTGTGACTACTGTACTTCGAGCTAGCCCCCGCCGATTTGTTAGCACGCCCTCCGTTGAGCGTATCGCCAACCGTGCCTTACTCTACTTGCAATCAGGCTATTCCGTTCATCTTCGCGGTCCTGCCGGAACGGGAAAAACCACGCTGGCGCTGCATTTAGCCGACATGCTTGCCCGCCCACTGATGCTCATCTTCGGTGATGATGAGTTCAAAACCTCTGACCTAATTGGCAATCAGTCGGGCTATACCCGTAAGAAAGTCGTAGACAACTACATTCACAACGTGGTCAAAGTTGAGGACGAACTGCGACAAAACTGGGTTGATTCACGTTTAACGCTTGCCTGCCGAGAAGGCTTTACGCTTGTGTATGACGAGTTCAACCGCTCACGTCCCGAAGTCAACAATGTCTTGCTATCGGCGTTAGAAGAAAAGCTGCTGGTGCTGCCACCCAGCAACAACCGTAGTGAGTACGTCCGAGTTAGCCCTCACTTCCGTGCCATTTTCACCTCGAATCCAGAAGAATATTGTGGTGTGCATTCCACTCAGGATGCCTTGATGGATCGGCTGGTGACAATCAATATGCCTGAACCAGATGAACTGACACAACAAGAAATTCTGGTGCAAAAAACCGAGATCGATCGTGCCAGTGCGCTGCTGATCGTCCGCCTGGTCAAAGAGTTTCGCTTTAGAACAGGCAATGAGAAGACTTCCGGCTTGCGTTCTTGTTTGATGCTGAGCAAGGTTTGCCACGATCACGAAATTATGGCAACGCCCGGAAATGCAGATTTTCGTGATCTTTGCTGCGACGTGCTGCTTTCTCGTTCTAAGTTACCACTAGCAGAAACAACTAAAATTCTCTGGGACGTACTCAACGATGCGATCGGGATTGGACTGGTCGAACCATTATTAGACTTGCCCACTGTCATTGCAGACCCAGTAGATCTTGCAGACTCAGTAGATCTTGCAGATTTGGCAGCCGTCGCAATGGTTGAGGCGATCGAGCCTGGATTGGTTGAACCGTTGTTGGACTCGCTCACTGTGGCAGATTCACTAGCTCTTGCAGACCCGATAGCTCTTATAGACCCAGTAGATTTTGCACACGCAGCAGACGCGGTAGATCAGGCAGAGATACTGGATCAAGGAGCCGTAGCCATTGCCCAGGCTGAGACGATCGCGGCAGACCTGGCAGCATTGGCAACCGAAGCAGCATTGACTGTGCCCGAAACGCCAGAAACAACTTTAAGTACTGGCTCGTTTGACCCGCTAACTGATGTGGTTGAAACGTCCGTAGACGCGGCAATTCCGTATGAGCAGGAAATTCTTGCCTACTTAAAACAAGCCAACGGAGCGCGACTGTCTCAGATTGAACACGCTCTACAGATTGATCGGTTTCGCACGGTTGATGTGCTGCGATTGCTAGCCGATAAAGGCAGCGTCATGTTGCGCGATCGACTTTATGTCTCAATGGAGGGCTAA
>JBBSHC010000180.1:0-6766 GCA_038253425.1 Leptolyngbyales cyanobacterium
ATGCGTACCCACAAACTGCCGCGCCCGCACACTTGCCCGCAAATGGTTTTCAACATCGGTTAGATCCAGGCTTGTAAGGGATGCCTTGGCCCGAATGGAGGTAAAAGGACCGGGCGTAATCTGCAAACCTGCCCTGAATCCAAAGTTTTCTGCACTTAAGGGGCCATTGTTGCTGCGAATGGTATTTGACCGGAACGGGCTGCCGCCACCACTAATGGCTTTCTGCAAAAAGATTTGGGGCGTGAGGGTAAAGCGGACCGTCTCTGAATTCAGCACCTCAAACGAGTGCTCGGCAAACAAACCGCCTCGTTCTTCATCATCATAGCCAAACTGCACCAGGGCAGGCGATCGCTGCTCACGACGACGATCTAAAACAATTTTAGGCACCAGGACTGGAAGCGTAAAACGCTGATCAAAGACCAGCCGTGGATGGGTGGTTCGCACTTCATCCCGCAAGGGCGAAATCCGTTTAAACGTTGCTGCATCCGCTTTTAAAACCAGTTCCGGCGGCGAAAACGGATCGTTAGTAATTTGAATATTCTTGGCAACCCAGCCCTCCGGGGTAAAATCAATCCGCTCTGCCTCAAAGCGCAGCCGTCGAATTTGCCCACCCAAGGGTACGCCTCCAGCCACCCTGGAAATATCTCGACCAAAACCAACACCCAATGAGAGGCCACCGGGACTACTCACATTCTGCGTGGGTTGGGCGGCAGTGACGCGATCGCTCACAGGACGAGCGATCGTAATGCCCTCATTATCGCCTCTCGTACCCACTGCTAGATTTGGTTTCGTGTCGCCAACAAAAAGCTCACCCCTGGCATTTAAGACACTACCTGTACCCTGAACGAAGCTGTATTCCAGCCGCTGTCCCCGCAAAACCTGGTTGCCACGGGTCAGTGCGACATTACCTTCTGCCACGGCTAACCGATTTTCCAGATTGACCTGCAAGCGATCGGCATCCAGTAGCGCACCCTGAAACCGCATCAAAACCTTCCCCTCAGCAGTAAAGATTTTGCGCTGCTCATCATACTCCTGGCGATCGGCTGTCAGCTCAATGACCGAGCCTACGCTTGAAGCCGCCCCCGGTGATGGGAGCAAACGGTTTGCAGGAACTCGTTGCGTTGGCGGTAGGGCGGTGGGCTGTTCCTGTTGGTCAGGTATCTGGGTAGGAGTTGGTACGGGAGCCGGAATTGGATTGGCAGTGGGCTGGTCTAAGGTGGGGATGGGCAACAAAAGTGCTGGTTCACCCGAAACCTGAGCGCGAATGCCTAACCCTGGTCTGCCAGGAGTACCCGTTTTCTCTTGGGCCAGCGTCTCTGCGGCAAACTCATCCAATTCGATCGCGGCATTTAACCCCGACATTACCGCCGCTTCACCAGCCTGATCCGCTTTGCGTGTCGCCCCCGACAATGAATACACCACTGAGGGTGAAGCCGTGGATGCAGTAGCCGGAGCGGGGTCACGATCGGCAAGTGTGAAAAAATCACGGGCGATCGAGGGAGGCGTCGGCACTGTTAGCGATCGCGCTGTGATTGACTCGATTGCGGACGATCGTATGCCTGCGATCCCTTGTCCCTGATCTTTTACAGGATTGACCTTAACGCTAAACTTTTGCTTTTGTTCGGTTGGCTGCTGCGCTTCACCGCCGAAAACAGGTGCTTGCGGAGCATCGTTCAGGAAATAACTTGTAGTCGTAGCGGGTACCAACAGTTCTGCCTTCGATGCGCCTCTCTGCTGCAAAAAATCAGCGGTGGTTGGCAAAGCGGTCGCCTCAGGTGGCGCGACTACAGCTACGACTGGCGCTACAACTGGATGAAATGGCGCAGTTTGACTGGGAGGGTGAGTTAGATTCGGCTCAGATGCCTCTTTAGGAGCACTTTTTGAGTAAGCAACCGCTTCAGAGGGAACTGCGATCAGTGCAGGAGGTTCAGGTGGCGAAGCCGGGTAAGGCATATTGCAGCAGTCTCAAACGAACAAGCAACCCTTAGGGGTTGCTGCGATGGTGAATTGGGGACAGCCACGTGTTACCCCAACCTTAAATGGCGTAACGCAGAATGTTACTCCAAATCCCTCCGGTTGGGATTGCGGGCAGGGTCATTAGACAAAAAGCCGAAGATAAACAGTGAAACAAAGAAGGCAACAACAATGTAGACGACAATCTTGAGGGTGACCATACCAATAGCTCCAGCAGTATCAAAGACACGCGATCGATCAGGGTAGCTAGATCGCCTTCCTATCATACAGAAATGCCGTTCTGTTTTTGATCGGCATTTGCGTCGCCTACCTCTAACACCAATTGGTAGCCCTGTTGATCAAACTAAGTTGATCAAACTAAAAAGACGCTAAGTGTCAGCCAGCCACTGCTTATTCGCTATCCCAGTGAGGGCGAGTTTTAAGCAAGGGATGATTCAACGCTTCTTTCTATCGTTGACGGTCTAAACGCAAATCGGTGCCCGATCGTATGCAAGTAGTGCCCAATCACGACCGTCCCGATAATCCCGATCATATTGTCTCGGAATAGTATTGTCTCAGTCATACAGGCTGGTAAAGGTTGCACCGCACCGTGTCAGACTGCGACTTGGCAGCATACCGTTTTGTGCCCATGTATACTCAAGCAGTGGATGTTGTAGAAACCAATCACACTCAAAGCCCATCAGGTGAGGACGGCGAAAAATCTATCGTTCTAACCGCAACGTCTTTGAACTCAGCGCTATTGAACGTGAGAGCCGCATTCAAGCGCTTCGCGAGCGTACCCATTTCATTCACTGTATGAGCAAGGTAAGGTAACGATGCGTCATTCGTTAACAGCCCAAACAGCCTCTTCCATGCACTCATCCAAGCCCTACCGCTTCGGGTTTATTATCAGCACTGGCTTGGGTAACATGACCCGCTACCTCAACTTCCGCAAGTATGCTGAACGCGATGCTGATGTAGAGCTAGTCTGGGCACCTGTAAAGCACTTTATTGCACCCGACGAGCCAAAACCATTTAGATATTTACCCGAACCGTTTTACACGCGGGCAGTGATCTTATATCAGTCTTATCCAGTGCTGCGGCAGATGCAGCAGTTAGACGCCGTTTTGTTTCACATGTTTGAAGCTTATGTGGTGGCGTGCCTCCGCAACATGGTGCGCCAACAACCGCTGCTCATTTGGAACAACGACGATCCACCCATCGTAAACCCATACACGTATCCGCTCTACCCTAAACACTTCAATAAGTCTCTGCGAAGGCACAAGTTTCGGCTTAGCCTGGATTTATGGTGCGCTCGGCGTACAACAGCGTTTATTCCCTGGTCAGCATGGGGTAGCAGCGTGTTTGTAGACGGATGTGGCATTGACCGCGATCGCGTCCATTCCATTCATCCTGGTTTAGACCTCGAACGCTGGCAGCCTGTTTCTCGCACGACACCAGCCCCAGATGCAATGCCCAAAATTCTCTTTGTAGGCGGCGATTTTGAGCGGAAAGGCGGTGATTTGCTCCTGCAAGTTTTTAGCCAGCAGTTTGCCGATCGCGCTGAACTCCACCTCGTTACAAAAGAGCCACCAAAAGCCGTTAGTCCCAATGTCTTTGTATATACCGATATGGTGCCCAACGATGAGCGGCTCACTCAGCTCTACGCTCAAGCCGATCTGTTTGTCTTACCAACAACTGCGGATCTTTCCTCCTGGGCATGTTTGGAAGCAATGGCATCAGGTTGCCCTGTCATTAGTACGGCCATGGGCGGCGTTGCCGATATTGTTCAGCACAATGAAACAGGCTTACTGATACCGACTGGTGATGCCAATGCCTTGGCTACCGCCCTGCGATCGCTGCTTGACCAGCCAGAATTACGTCAGCAAATGGGAATGCAGGGACGCCATGTCGTCGAACGCACTTTTAATGCTGCTGTTAACGTTCCGCTAGTGCTAAAGGTGATGAAGGAAGCGGTTGATCAGAAACGGGCGATCGAAGCGAAGAAACATCGCCCTCACTAGCAGCAGGGAAACCGTTGAATGCCTTGCAAAGCGATCAGTATCAACAGCATGAGCAGTAAGCGATCGTTGGCTCAATCCGAGTTAGACAAGGGTTTCCGGGGAGTGAGAAAAGAGCTAAGGAAAATGTTCATCTTGTATTGAAAGAGGCATTCCTTCGCAACATCGGTAGCAAACTGGTGCTTGTATTGCAAATAGTATAGTCCCGCTCTCCAAGCACTCACAAGCAGGTATAACGGTGTCAGTAAGGGCATCAAGGGTCGTTGCCAGGGGCGCAGTTTAGCAAAACGACACGCATGAGACGCCAGCCCAGCACTTCGAGCCATTTTCAATAAATACTGACGTTCAAAACGGCGAGGCGGCACGTGATGCCAAACCGCCATCTCAGGATTGTGCCAGACTTCCCATCGACTACTTTGGATATAGAGCATCACTTCAATATCTTCAGCCGTAGCGATCATCACTTTCCACGTTTCATCTCTACCTTTCAAGCGGCGTTTTTGAGGAACCGCTTCATCCCATGCCTGCTTGCGAATGACACAACCGGGTCCGTTGGGTACAGTGCCAGCGGCAGTATAGCGGAAGGCTACAGGTCCTCGTTCTTCTACTGCCAGCAAGAATTTGATCTGGTGAAATTCAGGCGGTGGTTCCTCGTCTAGTTTGGCGTAGATATTGCTACCATACGCCCCTGCTTGAGGATGGGCTAGACCAAAACGATGGGCGGCGACGACCCAGTTTGGCGTGGGAAAGTTGTCATCATCCAAAAAACCGACCAAACTCTCACTGGCTGCCTCTTGCATGGCGCGATCGCGGGCGTAGGCACTTCCCTGACGTGGTTCAAACACGCATCGCAATTGGCTGTCCGATTGCCACCGCTGAGCATACTCAGAAACAACGGCAACCGTCTGATCCGTGCTGTTGTTATCGACAACCAGGACTTCCCAGGCAATACCTTCTGTTCCAGTTTGAGCAAGCAGGCAGTCTAAAACGTCAGGTAAACGTTTCTCAGCGTTATAGGTGCGAATAGCGACGGTGAAATCAACTGGCATAATGTGAGGATGAAATTACCCTACCCAATTATGAATCGCTAATAGGGCAACGGCTAGACCTTGACACACGATTTTCGACTGGTGCGAACAGATCTAGAGCTACTTTCAAACTTGAGGCTTAGCGACAGCATGAGCAAACCTCTCTGGTTCCTGCCCGTACAAACGTTTAGAAAACAGAGAGGTTAAAGCCGTGACAAAAGCAGCGATCGCACGAAACTACTGCACGCGATCGAGACTCGGTGCTTTTAAGAGCTGCGGATTAAACGACTGGAGCGCCAATACCTCAGGGGACGATGCCTGGGCTAACGATGGCAACTGATCACGGAGCCGGGCCGTCAACTGCTGCGTTTTTGCATCATAAACCTGGGTTAGAAGCTTGGGATAAAACCCAATGCCAATAATGGGTACCAGTAAAGCGGCAATAATAAACACCTCGCGGGGTTCAGCATCAACCAGCACTTCATGAGAGGTGAGCGTTTTATTTTCTGGACCGTAAAAGATTTCGCGCAGCATTGACAGCAGATAAATCGGCGTGAGAATGACGCCAACTGCCGCCAATAGAACGACAATGACTTTGAATGGTGCAGCATACGCATCACTGGTTGCAAACCCGACAAAGATCATCAACTCTGCGACAAAGCCACTCATGCCGGGCAAAGCCAAAGACGCCAGAGAACAAGCGGTAAACATAGAAAAGATTTTCGGCATCTTTTGCCCCACACCACCCATTTCATCCAGCATCAGGGTATGAGTGCGATCGTAGGTTGCCCCCACCAAGAAAAACAAACTGGCACCAATCAAGCCGTGGGAGACCATTTGCAAGACAGCACCGCTCAAACCCAGGTCGGTAAACGACGCGAGACCGAGCAGCACAAAACCCATGTGCGAAATGGAAGAATAGGCAATCTTCCGCTTCAGGTTACGTTGAGCAAACGAAGTCAGGGCAGCGTAGATGATATTGACCACACCCAAAATCACCAGCGCTGGCGCAACCGTAGCATGGGCAGCAGGCAGCATCTCTGCATTCATCCGAATTAAGGCATAACCGCCCATCTTCAGCAAAATGCCAGCCAGCAGCATGTGTACTGGAGCCGTTGCTTCACCGTGCGCGTCGGGTAGCCACGTATGTAATGGAATAATCGGTAACTTAACGGCGTAGGCAATCAAAAAGCCCGTGTAAAGCCAGAGTTGTAAGGTAAGGGGGAAATCCTTTTGCATCAGCGATCGCATGTCAAATGTGACCGTGTCGCCGTAAAAAGCCATTGCCAGACCTGCCAGCAGAATAAAAAGCGACCCACCCGCCGTATAAAGAATGAACTTCGTTGCAGCATACTGGCGCTTCTTACCGCCCCAAATGGCTAGCAGCAGGTAGACAGGAATGAGTTCTAGTTCCCATACGAGGAAAAATAGCAGCATATCCTGTACTGCAAAAACGGCAATCTGCCCTCCATACATTGCCAGCAGCAGGAAGTAAAACAGACGTGGCTTCAGCGTGACGGGCCATGCTGCCAACGTTGCCAGCGTGGTAATAAACGCAGTCAGCAGAATCAGCGGCATTGACAGTCCATCCGCGCCGACCGACCAGTTCAGGTCGAGTTGCGGCACCCAGGGGTAGCTTTCAAAGAGCTGAAGCTCTGAGCTTGACACGTCGTAGTAATTGCAAAAAGCGTAGACCAGAAACGCAAAATCGATTAGCCCAATAATCAGGGCATACCAGCGAATCGTCTTGCCATCCTTATCAGG
>JBBSHC010000181.1:0-6728 GCA_038253425.1 Leptolyngbyales cyanobacterium
GCTAAATAACGCGATCGCAGCCGCTCCTGTACTGCCCATTGCACCGCGCCCACAGCAAACGAACGTGCCGCGATCGCCAGTTGCACAGTCTGTACCAGCAGTTCCCTTGGAGATCACGTTTACAGCAGGTGACACTCAAGCGACCCCAGCACCACGAACCTCTACAGCCGTACCGATCGCCGTGCCTATGCCCGAAGCAACCGTTGCCACAGGTGTCATGCAACCGCTACCCACACCATCTGCTAACGTTCCAACGACGATTCCTGTTGCAGGATCAAGAGCAAACGTGCCGCAAAGGGCTGTGCAACCAGCGCCATCGTCCAAGACACCAATCACGGGCAGACCCATTCGTGTACCAGTGCCAACGGCTGCGACAACATTGCCTAGCATTCCTAGAGTCGTGTCACAGCCAGTTATGCAACCACCCGCTATGCAACTACCCGTTATGCAGCCAGTTGTGCAATCAAGCGTGCGGCAGCCAGTTATGCAACAGCCAGTTATGCAACAGCCAGTTATGCAACAGCCAGTTATGCAGTCACCTGTTCTTAGCACCCCAAAAGCGTCAGCGGTCAAGCCTGGGGATTATGTTGTGCCGACGTTAGGACTATAGCAACAGCGGCGATCAGGATAGCGTGACAGATGCTAGCGCAGCCTCTAAAGCAAACTCTGCTAAAACTGCCGTCTGTATTTTTGCTCTGGAATATGGGCATCTGAAAGTTTCTTAGGCATAGTGGTGGTGAGAAAACTGCTATCTTCACGTCTAAGTGCCTTTCATGTCACCTTCAGAAGCTGAATTACAACTCACTTCGGTTACGGCTCAATTAGACGATCGCGTAGCAGGGAACCAGATTGAACCGTCGCGCTTTCTGGTTTGTGGACTCGGTAGCTTAGGGCAGTATTGTGCAACTGTCCTTAAAGAGTTTGGGGTGATTGTTGGTGCAATTACGATCGCTGATCCCAACCATTGGGATACTGACTTACCACAACTGGAGCAGGTCGTCATTGGTGATTGCCGCCAAGCGGATGTATTAGAGAAAGCACGGGTGAAAGAATGCCGCGCCGTTCTGCTGGTGACAAGCGATGAGCGGGTTAACGTAGAAGCTGCGTTTGAGATTCGGTTGCTCAATCCAACGGTAAGGCTGGTGGTGCGATCGGGAAAACAGAATCTTAATGCTTTATTGGGTCAAAGCTTAGGTAATTTTGTAGCCTTTGAACCAACCCAACTGCCTGCTCCGGCGTTTGCGATCGCGGCATTAGCCAGTGAAATTCGGGGCTTTGTCCATTTAGGCGACCATCTCTTACGCGTCGTCAAAGTGCCAATTGAACCGGATCATCGCTGGTGCGATCGACGGTTACTGCACGAACTCAACGCCTCTACCCGCCGTGTACTTAGCCACATCCCTGCTGGAACTCAGCTACCGACCGAATTTCACCAGTGGGAACCGGATACCAGAGTACAGGCAGGGGATCTGATCGCCTTTATTGAAGTGACGGAGAGCTTAACCAACCCTGCACTAGCAGCCGTTACGCCACCCGTTCGCTTGCAGCGCGATCGCCTTGGGCAAAGGATTCGCCTGCGTCTTTCGGGTTTCTATGTGCGGCAGAAAGTGGTTTCATTTTGGCGATCGACTGCCCAGCAACAGGCAAAACGCGTCGCCATTCTTGTTGGCGTTGCCATGCTCTTTCTTCTCATCACTGGCACCACCATTCTCAAACTGACGCAGCCCCAGATCAGCCTTCTGAAAGCGTTTTATGCTGCGGGGGTAATGCTGCTCGGCTCGTACGATACGGTCTTTGGCATCTTTAGCCCCCAAGATGCCATCCCTCTTTGGCTGCGGTTGATGAACTTGGGTTACATGATGGCTGGCACGGCATCCATTGCTGTACTGTACGCGCTGCTAACCGAAACGTTGTTAGCGGCTAAGTTTCAGTTGCCAAAGAAGCGTCCACTTGTACCACAGCAAAATCATGTCGTGCTGATTGGCTTGGGTCGAGTCGGGCGACGCGTTGCCGCCTTGCTCCAGCAGATTGGGCAACCGTTAGTTGGGGTCAGCAATCAAAGCGTCGAAGCGGGTGTTTTGCCTCAACTGCCGCTGGTGGTGAGCGAACTTACCAATGCACTATCAAAAGTGAATTTGGCTAGTGCCAAAAGTGTTGTCATTGCCACCGATGATGAGATGGCAAATTTAGAGATTGGTTTGATGGCACATGCTTCCAATCCTGCTTGCGCGATCGTGATTCGCACCTTTGACCCTCGCTTTAGCACCAGTATCGACCGTTTGCTACCCTATGCCAAAGTGCTGTGTGCCTATGAGCTGGCAGCAGAAGCCTTTGTGGCAGCAGCGTTTGGTGAAAACGTGTTGAACTTGATTCGCCTCAATGAACAAACGGTTTTAGTGATTGAATACAGCGTTGAGTCTGACGATCGCTTAAATGGGCAGTTACTAGCCGAGGTGGCGTATGGCTACGGTGTTGTGCCCGTTTTACATCAACGAGCAACTCAGAATACAGTGCGTTTGATGCCATCGGATGACGCTAAGTTGGCGGTCGGCGATCGCCTGGTTGTCTTGGCAACCATCACTAGCTTGCAGCAAATTGAACGGGGTGAGATGCTTCCCTGTCAGTGGCAGGTGCACATTGACAAGGCTATTTCTAAAGACGCGATTTTTGAGGGGGCAACTGCGATCGCGCGGGTGTCTGGCTGTAGTATTAACCTGGCACGCGATCGCATGAATCGGCTTCCTGGTCTTTTGCCCGTTGACCTCTACCAACATCAGGCGCAACGTCTTGTTCGGGAGCTTGGTAAGGTGCAGGTTCTCGCTCATTTGGTACCCAGAAATTTTGTAGCAGAGTGAATGAGGGCAGGGGCGAAGAAAAGCAGGGGAAGCAGGAGATGGCGCAAAACCCTTGTACGCAAGCTTAGACAAAAGCCTAAAAGTCTGCCTGGCTGCGCCCTTTCACACCCTCAAGCCCCTTTATTAACCAGCGGTTAACAATGAGAAAAGAGGTCAACAATGGAAAACAAATTGACGCCAGCGCAATTAACCAAACTGGTGGGTGAAGTCGAACGCATCTCCCAACGGCAGCAGGACGAACTGAATCGAGAACAGGTGCAAGACATTCTGCGAGAACTCAATTTACCGCCTGAACTGCTTGATGAAGCGATGATTCAGTTGCAGCGGCAAGAAGCCCTTGCTGTACAGCAACGCCGCGATCGCTGGATCATTGGTGGCGCAATTGCCAGTTTAATGATTGTAATCGCCATTGCCACTGTCCTCTGGCAGCAGCACAAGCAGGTGATTGCACGCGTTTCGGCACAGGAAGATCACCTGACGTTAGCAACAGAGACGGGCAAGGCTGTGACCGCGATCGATCGCCAGAGCAAGCCGGAGGTGATTTACAACGTGACCCTTAACGATGCGCCTGTCGGTCAGAAGCTTTCCCTTTCCTGCGACTGGCTAAACCCCAAGGGACAGGTAGTCAAGCAAAACCACTTTGAAACGAAGTCGATTAATACGCCTGTTTGGGAAACCCACTGCCGTTATCAGCTTGGGTCTAACGCTCTTCCAGGTAACTGGCAGGTGCGGCTGCGACTGAGCGATCGTCAATTAAGTGATGCTACCTTTGCTGTGAAATAGGCTGACGTAACTTTGTTCGCTATGGGTGATGCCGTTCCACAGACCGTACTCAAACCGCATCAGATGTTTGGTTATTGGGGCTATGGGAGCCAACCTGATTTAGAGCATCTGGTCGAGAATGTGCTGAGCCAGAGAGGTGAATATCAGACTGCACGTCGGTTTGGTCAATCGTCCCATCCTCATAGCGGTTCTACAAATGCTGGACAGAGTTTAGTTTGGGGAATTGCCTATCTAGGGCTGAGCCAAGCCGAATGTTTAGCACTGCCTGCGAGACTCATTGCGGCTCTATCGGCATCGGGGCAAGGGTGTGTTGATGAGTTCTACCCCTCAGATGCCTGGGTTCGTCTACACGACCAACGACTAACGCTAGGACGAGAACCCTTTGGGCGAATGCCGCTGTATTGGGCACAGATCGGGCAGCTCATCTGGTTTGCCTCACGCCTGAGTTTGCTGTTGCCCCTCGTTGAAACGCCGCAGTTGAGCATCCCCGCACTGTATGGCTATAGTTGTTTTTCCTACGTGCCGACACCGCTAACGCCCGTTGCTCAAGTGATGTCACTTCCGGCGGGAACCGAGCAAACCTGGAGCGTGGCTGAGGAAACCTGCACACTCTCGGCACCTGTGGCGGCACGATCGCTCGAATGGCGAGAAGCAATGGAGCAGATTCAAGAAGAAGCGATCGCTGTCTCCCAACTGCAAACGTTGCTTAAAGCTGCGATCGCGCGACAAGTTGCAGATCTAGCGGATGAACCCGTCGGCGTTTTGCTGTCTGGTGGGCTAGATTCGTCGATCGTGGCAGCTTTACTGGTCAATGCAGGCGTCAAAGTACGTGCGTACACCCTCGACTTTGGTACGGCTGGTAACTCCGAATACCCCTACGCTGAACAGGTTGCTGAGTTTCTCAACATCCCGTTGATCAAAGTAGATGCCAGCCCACGACGCATTCGGCAAGCCTTAATCCCCACTGTTCAGGCATTAGATTTGCCCTTTGGTGATGGCGTGACGGTGCCGCTTTTTCTTTTGATGCAGGCAGCAAGCCAGGATGTACGGGTGATTTTTAATGGTGAAGGGGGCGACCAACTGTTTGCGGGTTGGACGAACAAACCCTTGATTGCCGCAGGGCTTTATCAGACGACTCAGGCAACTGAGGACTCCTTCGAGCAGCAATATCGCCGCACCTTCCACCGTCTTTGGGGCTACGAAGCGCAGATCTTTCAGCCAGCACTGCTTGCCCAAATTAACCACCTCCAGCCGCAAGCGTGGCTTCAGGAGGCGCTTGATCCAACGTTTTCTACAGCGCTACTGCATCGGTTGCGTCGCGCTACGTTAATGCTGAAAGGTGCTCAAAATATTCATCCCCGTGCCA
Source organism: Leptolyngbyales cyanobacterium (assembly GCA_038253425.1). GTDB lineage: Bacteria > Cyanobacteriota > Cyanobacteriia > Leptolyngbyales > Leptolyngbyaceae > Stenomitos. The sequence goes on from JBBSHC010000181.1 coordinate 5,005, forward strand.
CACAGTTGGGCTTGGCGCATAGTTTACAGGTGCGATCGCCCTTTTGTGATCTGCCCCTGGCGCAATGGACTTTTCAACTCTCTGGCGAACTTCACCTGCAAGCCGCCTGCGAAAAATACATTTTGAAGCGATCGGTGGAAGCCTGGTTGCCACCGGAAATTGTCTGGCGGCAAAAGCGTGGGATGGGGGTGCCCTTAACATCCTGGTGCTTCAATGGACTATGGCGCGATCTTGGGGTCTGGTTAAATCCGGGTCGGTTACGTCACCAGGGTCTTTGGCAACCCGATCTTGCCAGTCGCCTTGCAGCCGGTGAACTGGGCACCATTCAGGGTCGTCGTATTGGTGAAAGCCTCTGGCTGCTTATGACGTGGCAAGTGTGGCAGCAGGTGTTTTTGGGCGAGGGGAGTGTAGCCTACTCTCTGGATCATCCCTTCTGGCTACCATCCCCATTGGGGCAACAGTATCTACGACTGCAACGGGACCGCAAGCAATGGTAATCGCATCACCATCCCTCCATTCTCACCCCTCCTCTACGCTCCCTTTGGCTCTGGCAACCGAATTGCTAGAAACTTATGGGTCACCGCTGTACGTTTATGAAGGCGATCGCTTTCGTCAGACCATCCAACACATCACGCAAGCCATTCCCTATCCCCACACCCACTTTCACTTCGCCAGCGTCACCAACGGCAATCTCTCTCTGCTGAAAATGGTGCGCGATGCAGGTTGGGGACTCCACGCCAATACGCCTGGTGACATCTACCTCGGACTTCACGCGGGCTTTCACCCTGATCAAATCATTTATAGCGGCAGCAACCTGAATCGGGCTGAGATGGAGCAGGTGCTCGCCTGGGGCATCACGACGCTAAATTTAGACAGCCTCGCGCAATTACAGCTCTGTTGTGAAGTCTACCAAGCTCAATGGGTAGATGCGATCGCACAAAGCAACCTTGCCCCCCTCTCCTCCCCTGCCCCCCTCTCCCTCTCCGCTCCCCTCACCCTCGGACTCCGCCTCAACCTCCCCGCACTCACTGGCGACAGCCGCATTGGTGTACAGCCAGATGCCTTTCCTGTTGCGGTTGACATAGCTCGACAGGTTGGACTCAAAATTACCGGGCTACACTTTTACCGAGGTACGGGGACAAATGCCACCACAGCCTTTACCCACGCGATCGACACCGTAATCGCGACTACCAAACAGTTACCTGATTGGGGCTACCTCGACTTTGGCGGCGGCTTTGGCTACCCCTACCATCATGAAGGCGCTGCCTTTGACTGGCATGAGTTTGGTGCCGCAATGACCGCACGGTTGAATGATTGCGATCGCGCTATTCGCCTCATCATTGAACCAGGACGCGCTGCGATCGCGGGTTGCGCCACGTTGTTAACTCAAGTTGTGTCCGTCAAATGGCAACATGACAAACAAATCGTTGGGGCTGATACCACAGTCGCCAATCTTTCCGTGCCCTCCGTCCACGGTGGTTATCGAGAAATCGTGGCGCTCTCCCCCACACGCTCTCCCCAGCACTCTACCGATATCTGCGGCAACACCACTTATTCCCGCGATTACCTCGGCAAAAACTGCCAGCTCCCTGCTTTACAAACGGGTGATATCCTCGCCATTCTGGATGTAGGAGCCTACGGTTACGCCATGTCGTCTCATTTTTTACATCGTCCCCGTCCTGCTGAAGTCTTGCTAGAAAATGGCAACCATCGCCTGATTCGAC
>JBBSHC010000182.1:0-6703 GCA_038253425.1 Leptolyngbyales cyanobacterium
AGAGGGTGAGGTTAATCCCGTTCTATTACTGATTACCCTGATTAGCGGTGCTTGCGCTGCGGGATCGGCAAATACAATCAATTGCCTCTACGATCGCGACATTGATTACATCATGGAGCGTACTCGCCATCGCCCGCTGCCATCCGGTCGGGTACAGCCACGCGATGCGCTGGTCTTTGCGATCGCCCTTGCTACGCTTTCATTCACATTACTGACTGTCTTTGCTAACCTGCTGAGTGCGTGTTTAGCAATGTCAGGCATTGTCTTTTACGTACTGATTTATACTCATTGGCTCAAGCGTCACAGCACACTCAACATCGTGATTGGCGGTGCTGCTGGTGCGATCCCACCCTTGGTTGGCTGGGCAGCCGTAACAGGCGACTTGAGTTGGGCAGCGTGGGTACTGTTTGCCATTATCTTTTTTTGGACACCGCCTCACTTTTGGGCACTAGCAGTCTTGATTCGAGAGGATTACGCTAAGGTTGGCGTACCGATGCTGCCAGTAGTTGTTGGCAATGCTCCCACAGCTCGTCAAATTCTCTACTACACGCTGGCGCTGATCCCCGTAACGCTGCTGCTAGTTTACCCCTTGCATGTCATGGGGGTAGTCTATGGTGCTATTGCGTTGCTACTTGGCGGCGTTTTTGTGCAGAAAGCGTGGCAGCTCTTGCAAACGCCGTCAGATTTGCAGGTAGCGCGATCGGTCTTTAAGTACTCCATCCTTTACCTGATGCTGCTGTGTGCTGGTATGGGTCTAGATAGCTTGCCCATCACTCATCAGTTCACGAATGTGGTGGCTGAAAATCTCTACGCTTTCATCCAACATGGACGAGTGCTTCTGCCAGCCTAAAAACGCAGTCCAGTCCTAACCTGTACCGCATTCCCGGTTTAGGCACCTCTACTATCTCTACTAATGGTCGCGTGCTCCGCTAACTGCGATAAGATTAGAGCATGTTGAGATTTGTATAGCTTGGAGGAGTGCTATGGCTCCTGCCGTATTGATTGAAAAGCTGAGAAAGAGTTATGGCGCGATCGAAGCGGTGAAGGATGTCTCGCTTCAGGTTGAACCGGGAGAAATTTTTGGGCTTCTGGGTCCAAACGGGGCAGGCAAAACAACAACATTGCGTTGTCTGTGTACCCTGGCTGAACCCGACGCCGGCAGAGTAGAAGTCTCTGGCATCTCCGTTGTTGAAAATCCCCGTCTTGCCAGGCGCTATTTGGGCTATATCGCCCAAGAGGTAGCGTTAGATAAAGTGCTAACGGGGCGTGAACTGCTTCAACTACAGGCGGCGTTGTATCATCTGCCGCGCACCGCTGCTAAAGAGCGGATTGAGCTGGTGTTAAAGCTGCTTGATCTGGAGCCTTACGCCGATAAAAAGACAGGCACATACTCAGGCGGTTTGAAAAAACGTCTCGATTTAGCAGCGGGACTATTGCACCAACCAAGTGTGCTGGTGCTTGATGAGCCAACGGTTGGGTTAGATATTGAAAGCCGAATGGCAGTGTGGAACTTTCTTCGGGGGCTGCGAGAGCAAGGAACGACGGTACTGCTCACCAGTCATTACCTTGAAGAAGTGGATGCCCTGGCAGATCGAGTTGCCATTATTGATCAGGGCATTGTGATTGCTTCTGGTAAGCCTTCAGAACTGAAGGATCAGGTTGGGGGCGATCGCATCACCCTCCGCATCCGCGAATTTTCGCCGATCAATGAAGCCGAGCAAGCCAAAACGCTTCTTCAATCTTTACCATCTGTGCAGGAAGTAATCATCAACACGGCTCAAGGTAATTCCCTTAACCTGGTTGTCCAACCGCAAAGTGATGCCCTTACTACAGTGCCGCAGGCACTTCAACAAGCTGGATTGCCCATGTTTGGGATCGCCCAATCGCGTCCTAGTCTGGATGATGTCTATCTGGCGGCGACTGGACAGACGTTATTGGATGCCGAAATCGCGGCGGCTGGTAGTCGAGATCCCAAGGCGGAACGAAAGCAGAATATGCGGTAAACAGTCTAGCCTGAAGAGAGCCTAGCCTAAGGTTTGAATTCTGAGTTGAAGATCGCGTTTCTTCACATCTCGTGCCTAAACTCTGATTAATTACTGGTTGGTTACTTTTATGAGCAGCGCTCTTACTCCCTCCCAAGCTGACCGAGATCTCCCTGCTTCCCCACCTGTGGCTCAACCGAGCAATAGTCAGCCAGCGATCGCGCCCTCTTCCCCGTTGAGCGATTTTCTGCAAGAGACGATCGCGCTTACTCGCCGCCTGTTTATCCAACTGCAACGCCGACCATCAACGCTGATTGCAGGTGTTATTCAACCCATTATGTGGCTCGTCTTATTTGGGGCACTGTTCCAAAATGCGCCGCAGGGTTTGTTTGGCAATGATGTGAGCTACGGGCAATTTTTGGGTGCAGGGGTGATTGTGTTTACAGCCTTTGGCGGTGCCTTGAATGCTGGGTTGCCCGTCATGTTCGATCGCGAGTTTGGCTTTCTCAATCGGCTGCTGGTCGCACCGTTAGCGTCTCGGTTTTCGATCGTGATGGCATCGGCAATTTTCATCACGACACTTAGTTTGATTCAGACTGTGGCGATCGTTGCAGTGAGTGCGTGCATTGGTGCGGGCTTACCGAATCCGTTAGGTCTGGCTCTGGTTGGGTTGATTGTCCTGCTGCTGGTCTTGGGCGTGACGGCGCTTAGCCTGGGGCTTTCCTTCTCCCTCCCAGGGCACATCGAACTCATTGCAGTCATCTTTGTCACCAATTTACCTTTACTGTTTGCCAGTACGGCGCTGGTGCCGTTGTCCTTTATGCCGACCTGGTTGCAGTGGGTGGCAACGCTGAATCCACTTAGCTACGCGATCGAACCGATTCGCTATGTTTATCTCCACAGTGATTGGTCGTTAAGTAGCGTGGTTATGCAAGCTCCGTGGGGATCGGTCACGTTGGGGGCAGCACTGCTGCTGCTGTTGAGTTTCGATGTAGTGGCATTGCTTAGCATTCAGCCACGGCTACGTCGATCGCTTGCTTAGGGCATTAGTTTAGATGTGCGATCGCCTTGTTCACCTGGGATTTGACTGTGGAGTTGCTGCCAAATTGAGTGCAAAAACTCCTTCTGATAGCCCCAATGTGCTGCTAGATCCATGACTTTGTTTGCATCCTCTTGATCAAGCAAGGTCGCTAAAACTGCTATCTCATAGGGGCTGAGATCATTGAACGACACCCCTTGCGAGTCAGTTTGTCCTAAATTGGCTGGATGATGGAGGGAACTCATAAGATCACCAGATAACGTGAATTTTCAAGGCATTTTGAGGCTGATGAGGGCTGATGACGCGATTAAATTGGTCTAACGCCGATGACTTTGCAGTAGCATCGCTTGTCGAGGATCAGTATACTCAGGGTCGGGGATCATTCAGGAGTTTTCAGGGGTAGCTTCGTTTCGATCGCCCTCCCAAATCGCTGACGTTTACCCTTGAAAGCCTTCTAGAGTTCAGTGTTATGATGACTTTCAAGAGTGAGGGAGCTTTTTACTGATGAGTTCCGTCTAAGAATGGAATATCGTAACATTGCAGCCTGACGGTTGGTGAGAAGCGCTTTATGGGTAGAACAACCAAAATTTCTAAATTTTCAGCCATGCATCGATCGAAGCAAGCTCCAATTGTCTTAGGTCTTTTGGCGGCGATCGGGCTGGTAGTCAGTGTGTCGTCTGCCGCATCGGCACAGGAAGTGGCAACACCACAGCAAATCTTTCAGGATCAAAACCGTGATCCCTTTTCTAATCGAGGTGGTGATCAAGCGGGTGGCGTGACAGATTTGATTCATCGCGCTATGCAGGCAGGGTCTCTCAGCAATGAAGACTTTTACGATCAGCAAAAGGAAAACCTTGACTCAGCCGCCGCTGAATTTCGTGCCGCGCAGCAAAAACGTTTGATCAGTCAGCCATCCGCCACGCCTTCAACAAGCTCACCTGTAGCGGTACCAACAACGCCAACAAATTAGTTGGTAGTGATAAAGTCAAAGTCTTCTTTTGGTTGCTTTGGTGGCTAAAGTCGTGGTGACAATGGCAACAACAGCCGCGAACCTCCCTTCTATTAAGAATTCTGTGTAGAAGAGTCGTTTGGATCACAACGATTTTGACCGCTAAACACTTTCTGGTATTCGCTTCGATCTGAGGGCTTTAGCGCTGAAATTTTTCTTGGTGCTTATCTGTAAGGCTTATTTAAAAGGCAAGGGCTTGAACTGGTAGACTCGGTTCTTTTTTACCGTAACTGGCACGACGGTCATCAGTTGGACGCTGCTTTTGCGATCGCCTGACGGCAGAAATTGAATGGTATCTTTCGCCCCCGCTGCCACAAACGTTGGTGAAGCGAGTACTCGTTGGATACCATTTCGGCTGGGATCAAGGCGTATGGCGGCAATGAGTGCCTGGGTTGCGTCATAGGCAAGTGCAGTGCGCCAACTAGTTGCGGCATTCTGTCCCCATAACTGCGCTGACTGCTGTTGAAACGGCAACCGCGTTAGATCGACCGGAACGGCAACAACCATACCAACCGCATTACTACCGCCAACTTTAAGCACCTTTGAGGCGGAAATGCTGTCACCGGCAAGGATTTTGAGACGGCGACGATTAGCTTGAATTACCTGAAGGGCGCGATCGGAGACCACGCTGTCGGGGGCTAACATCATGACCTCAGCACCCTTAGAGATAGCCGTTTCAACGCTTTCATACGCATCAAAGTCGGGTCGGGAGAAGTCAAACTCATCTACCAACTCCACGCCATTGTAGAACAGCGCGTTCTTGAACTCGTTCTTGAGTGATGTGCTGTAGGCACTGGCAGAGTTGAAAAACACAACGGCTTTACGTTGCTTTAAGCGATCGAGCATGTAGTTGCTTAAGGACTTAGCCGTTAAGCGATCGCTGGGCATGGTGCGAAAAATGTAGCTGCCGAGGTTAGATAACTGCACCGCCGAACTTAGCGGTGAGATTAAAACGACCTGATTTGCTTGATAAACGCTAGCCGCTGCCAGAGTACTATCACTGACACCGTGACCAACTACCCCTAAAAGCTCCGGCTGATCCGATAGGAGTTTTGCCAACTGCTGTGCAATGTCGCGCTTGTTATCATCGTTGGCAATTTCAACTTTTAACCGTATGCCCTTAATGCCGCCTGCATGGTTTAGATCATCTTGCGCTTTTGCAACTCCTCGCAGAATCTCGCTCGCCGCCCCAAACGTGTCACCTAAGGGCACAGCCGCCGCGATCGTGTAAGCTTTTGCTGTGCCAATACGGGCGTTATTGAGATAGATCAAAGTTTCCGGATCACTGCGATCGTATTGCCGTGCTGCTTCTAATGCAGTGATTGCTTTGGCATAATCCCCCGCAGCAATCCGGTCAACGCCTTCTTTTTTGTTAGGGTTTGCTTGCCACTGGCTGAGCAGTTTTTCGCCAGCACTGATGCGATCGCTCGGTGAACTTTGGGCGGGACTGATGGTAGGGTTAGGCGAAGCAAGGGGGACTGATGGTGATAGCGAGAGTTCACGTAGCAATATTGTCATGGTAAGACCTACCGCGATCGCACCACCCGCAATACCGAAGGCTTTGCCCAGATTGAAGCGTGAGCGATCGATCGGCTGTCTGCGGAGATTGCCTTGAAGTAGATTGGCTTGAAACTGAGTTTGCAGCGTGGGCGTAATCGTTAGTGCCTCAGCAGTTGTGTTCAATGGGTCAGGGGTGGCACGCGTACGGGGTGGCACACTAGAGGCAACCTGACATAAAGCCTGCTGTGCCTCTGCCACAGACTGATAGCGCTGAATGTAGTGGTAGCAAATCATTTGGTTGAGAAATGCTGCCAGGGGTTCTCCTACGTCCACTTGGTCACGCCAAACAATTTCAGAGGTGCGAAAGTCCTGTGGCAGTTGGGACGGGCGCATCCCCGTTAAGGTTTGAATTGCCACCATCCCCAGAGAGTAAAGATCGCTACTAAATTGTGGTCTACCCAAGCACTGTTCGCTTGCAGCATAGCCAGAGGTATAAACAGGCATACTTAAACTGGTTCCGCCTGTTGCCTCCGCGATCGTATTACTAAGCTTTTTCACGGCACCAAAGTCAATCAGCACGAGTTTGCCATCGCGATCGCGCCGGATTAAATTTTCTGGCTTGATATCCCGGTGAATCACCCCTTGCCCGTGAACATATGCCAAAATGCTCAGCGCATCTTCCAGTAGCGCAATGACCTCGTGCTCAGTAAAACGAACCCCCTCCGTCAGTTCATCGCTAAGAGGATGCCCTTCGATCAACTCCTGCACTAGATAAAATTCCTGCTCCTGCTCAAAGTAGGCAAGCAGTTGGGGAATCTGGTCATGCCTGCCCAAGCGCTCTAGGGTCTCCGCCTCACTTTGAAAAAGACGCCTGACCTGCTGGAGCACTGACGTATTGGCACTGACAAACGTAAGATGCTTGAGCACACAGTGCGGGTTCCCAGGACGCTGGGTATCTTCAGCGATGTAGGTGTGACCAAAGCCTCCTGATCCCAGAACGTTAATGATTTTGTAGCGTGCACCGAGGAGTTCGCCTAGCATTACATCCACAGCTTGCGGCAGCATTCCCCCTTATGGAGGTGAAATTGCTTTCTATTGACTCTATCGTGATGCTGGTGATCCTGCTAGGGGGATGGCTCCGGTCGGGAGAAGTGATACCAATTTAAAAAGCAA
>JBBSHC010000183.1:0-6701 GCA_038253425.1 Leptolyngbyales cyanobacterium
AAAGGCAAAAGGTAAAAGGTGGAAGCTTCAGTTTTTACGCTTGCATTCAGTTCTCATTCCTTGTCGATTTAATGGTGATGGTTCGTCTAGTTTAAAATCATCAGGTTGGAAACGATCGCGAGGCAAGTTACTGTGTCACCGGAACCGCCGTTATTTGAAGAGCCAACTAATCAACCGCTACGATCGCGGCAACTCAAAAGGCGTTGGTTGACGAGCCTGCAAGCACGGAACCCGTTAACGCTTTCAGCGTGGGTGCTGTGCTGGGTTCTCGTTGGTACGGTGTGTGGGCTTTTTGCGGGGCTGTACTGGAATGTTTTGGAGTGGCTCACGCACGGTCTACGGCAATTTGAGGGGCTTAGCCTGCTGTTTGTTATGCCATTGGCAGGGCTGCTGCTAGGTCTCATTATTCATTACCTGGGCAACCCTGGTGAAATCGCCCTCATTGTCGATAACATTCACTTTCAAGGTGGGCGGCTGGATGCGCGCAAAAATCCGGCGATGCTGCTGAGTTCGCTAGTGAGTATTGCGGCTGGGGGTAGTGCCGGACCCGAAGCCCCACTGGTACAAGTCACGGGTTCGTTTGGTACCTGGGTTGCCGATCGCTTCAAGCTGCAAGGTGAAGATCTACGATCGCTGAGTTTAGCTGGCATGGCGGCTGGCTTCACGGCTCTTTTTGGGGCACCATTGGGCGGCGCGATTTTTGCGTTAGAAATTTTGCACCACCAACACATTTTGGAGTACTACGAAGCCCTGATGCCTGCGATCGTTGCCAGTTGTGCCAGCTATCTGGTCTTTGCGGTCATTACCCATTTGGGCATTGCACCCACGTGGAATTTTCCGCAATACCACATCAACAATATCGATGATTTTGCCCTGGCGATTTTCTATGGTGTGATTGGTGCGGCGTTGGGCTGGCTCTTTATTGGCTTGTTCCGACTGTGCGATCGCTGCTTTAGCCGCCTTCCTGGACCGATTTACCTGCACACGACGATCGCTGGTTTGGGATTGGGTGTAATGGCATGGCTGTTTCCGCTCACCCGCTACTTTGGGCATGAAGAGTTAAATCAGGTCATCAATGCCGAAACCACAACCCTGGCGTTACTGGCATTAGCGGCGGCAAAAATGGCAACGATCGGACTCACGGTTACGGGCGGTTGGCGAGGCGGCTTTATTATTCCGCTGTTTTTTACGGGTGCCTGTGTGGGTAAAGCGATCGCGCTGCTTATTCCCGGTCTGAATCCAGCGCTGGCAATGATTTGTACGATGGCAGCACTCAATGCCTCGGTAACGCGCACACCCGTTAGCACTACGTTACTGTTAGCAAAATTGGCAGGAGTCAGCCCGTTTACGCCGATTCTGTTCGCCAGTCTGATTGGCTTTTTCCTGGCTCCCAAAAGTCCGTTGATCCAATCACAGCTAAAGTCTCAACCAAAGGCGCTGGTGGAGTAAAAGCGGGAGTGAAGCATTATCACTACACTCAAATGAATATAGAGCACTCCTATCGGAGGCGCTAGAATCAGCGGTTCAAATCCCCAGCTTTTTGAAAAAGTCGGAAATCTTTTTCTCATAAATGAATGGTAAGAAGTACGATGGTCTGATTCAAACCCATGGTTAAGTCGGTCTGAGTCTCAGCTTGAGACAGCCCGTTCACAGTCGGTTGATGATTTGAAACGCTATCGCAGCAAGCTTTTTGGCTAAAGCCGCTCGTAGCCGTCGATCGCCTGAGTCTGTCAAGAAGTGATACAATTTAGAGGTAACAATGACCGCATCAATGATGGTGCGGCAGCCGCAGGATGGGATGACTCAGATGTATCCCCATACGGGCTGTTGGCTTGCGTTTTGGAGCGTTTCGCACTATGACCTTCTCCCAGGACCCCTCCCAGGATCGGATTGTTCCAACTGACTTGCGGAACGAGATGTCTCGATCCTACCTGGAGTACGCCATGAGCGTCATTGTGGGACGCGCACTCCCCGATGCCAGGGATGGTCTGAAACCCGTCCATCGTCGCATTCTCTACGCTATGCACGAACTGGGTTTGTCGCCCGATCGCCCATTTCGTAAATGTGCGCGTGTAGTGGGGGATGTCATCGGTAAATATCACCCTCACGGTGATACCGCCGTGTATGACGCGTTGGTGCGGATGGCGCAGGATTTTTCCATGCGATCGCCGCTGGTTGATGGGCACGGCAACTTTGGCTCGGTGGATAACGACCCCCCTGCCGCGATGCGATACACCGAATGTCGCCTGCGATCGCTGACCACAGACGCCCTGCTGCAAGACATTGAAGCGGAAACCGTTGACTTTGGCGCAAACTATGACGGGTCGCAGCAAGAACCACTGGTCATGCCTGCCCGCATCCCCCAACTGCTGCTCAACGGCTCCTCTGGCATTGCGGTCGGGATGGCGACCAATATTCCACCGCACAACCTGGGCGAACTGCTGGATGGCTTGACGGCACTGATTCACAACCCCGAACTAACCGATCTGGAGTTGATGCAGTATATCCCCGGTCCCGATTTTCCTACGGGCGCACAAATCATCGGCAGAACGGCGATTCGTGAAGCATATACGACGGGTCGCGGCTCCATTATTATGCGGGGTGTCGCGCAAATTGAAACGATCGAGCACCGAGGGCGTCCCGATCGCGAAGCCATTATCATTACTGAGTTGCCGTACCAGACCAACAAAGCGGCGCTGATTGAAAAAATTGCCGAGATGGTCAACGAGCAACGGCTTGAAGGCATTTCTGATATCCGGGACGAAAGCGATCGCGATGGAATGCGGATCGTCATTGAACTGAAACGGGATGCCTATCCCCGCGTCGTGCTGAACAACCTTTACAAACAAACGCCGCTGCAAGCCAACTTTGGCGCAAATATGCTGGCACTGGTCAACCGAGAACCGCAGTTACTGACGCTGAAGCAATTTTTGGAAGTCTTTTTAGACTTCCGCATTGAAGCCATCACCCGTCGAACGCGCTACTATCTGCGGAAAGCAGAAGAACGGGATCATCTCCTGCAAGGCTTGCTGATCGCGCTGAGCAACCTGGATGCCATTATTAACCTGATTCGTCATGCTGCCGATGCGCCCACTGCCAAGCTGGGGCTGATTGATACCTATGGTCTGTCGGAATCTCAAGCAGATGCTATTTTACAAATGCAGCTTCGGCGGTTGACTGCACTGGAAGCCGAAAAGATTCAGCAGGAGCATGAGGCACTGCAAACTCAGATTGCCGACCTTCGAGATATTCTGGAGCGCCGAGAGCGGATTCTTGAAATCATCATTACTGAGATTGCAGAGATTCGCACCAAGCACGCGACGCCGCGCCGTACGGTCATTGAGCAGTCAGAAGATGAACTAGGCGATATTGACCTAATTGCCAACGAAAAAGCGGTCATTCTGCTGACGGAGCAAGGCTATGTCAAGCGAATGCCTGTGAACACCTTTGAATCCCAAAGTCGGGCGACGCGAGGCAAAGCAGGTACTCGTATGAAAGATGATGACGGGGTAGAGCATTTTCTGACCTGTTGTGATCACGATAGCGTTCTGTTTTTCAGCGATCGGGGTGTGGTTTATGCGCTCAAGGCATACCAGATCCCAGTCGGTTCGCGCACCTCACGGGGCACCCCGGTTGTGCAAATGTTGCCGATTCCGCGAGCAGAAAAAATCACCTCTGTGATCCCGGTGACGGAGTTTAGCGCCGATGAATATTTGGTGATGCTCACCCGGAAAGGCTATATCAAGAAAACAGCGCTCACTGCCTTTAGCAACATTCGCGCCAACGGGCTGATTGCCATCTCCCTGGAAGAGGGTGACGAATTACGGTGGGTACGTCGTGCCCGTGTCGATGACAGCATTATTGTTGGCTCTAGCTTAGGGCGATCGATCCATTTCCGCGCCAGCCACGAACAGTTACGTCCCCTCGGTCGGGCAACACGCGGTGTGCGATCGATGTCGTTGCGGGCAGGTGACAGCCTGGTAGGAATGGATATTTTGCCCAGCCAGATTGTTGCCGACCTCGCGCAGGTGCTGGAATCGGATGTGGAACCAGAGGTTGAAGAACTGACCGCTGAAATTGTTGAAAGCGGGGAGAATGGGGAAACTGGGGAAGGCGATCAGCCCTCAGCCGTTAGCGGTCAGCTTGGTCCGTGGATTTTGGTGGTGACAATGAGCGGCTACGGTAAGCGGGTTCCGGTTTCTCAGTTCAGGCTACAAAATCGAGCAGGTATGGGACTGGTTGCCACGAAGTTTCGCAAAAAGGGCGATCGCTTGGCGGCACTTCACATTGTCAACGAAGGTGCCGAGCTAATGATGGTGACCAACCGGGGTATTATTATTCGTCAGTCAGTCGATGCCATCTCCTCTCAATCGCGATCGGCAACGGGTGTCCGGGTCCAACGTTTGGATGAGGATGACGCGATCGCGGCTGTTGCACTGGTGCCACCTTCCAACGGTGAAGACACGCTTGAGCCACCGATCGTGCTTGAGGGGATGGTGCCTGCTACAGATGAAGGTGTCGATGAGGTCGTGTAGCGCTTTGCACATACTCTCGTTGCCAGCTTTAACGGGATGATTTGCTCTCAAGCTGCTCACCCATGTTGGGATGAGCGGTTAGCTGTCGGTAAAAAGCTGACCGCCCAAAGAGATCGGTTTCGGCTACGCTCAAACTTCAGTGATTGCGAGTTGAGCGCAGCCGAAACTCAAGCCACTGGTATTTTATTTTCATGCAAGTCCCTAGGGCGTGTCATCATTAAATCTAGAACCCTTTCAGGAGTGAGCTTTCAGCCTTTCTTAGCTGAATAGTTATAAAGCTTGAGATCCTTGATTGATAAGGTTTCCACGGCTAATTGATGACAGTCCCTAACCCATGAAACTAATTTGTGATAGCCTCCAGGCAGCTTGCTTCAAGAGAACGAAGTTGGTTGAGTGGCGATCGCTAGTCCACTAAATCATCGCCACACTCAGCTAAACCCATCACCTGGCGGTAGTGCGCTTCCATCTGGTGGATCGTTTTGAACTGGGTTTGGTTGTGCGACTGCCCATAATCAAATAACGTGCGCCTGAAAGACTCAACATCAACTGTTTGCAGTTTACCGTCGGCAATGACATGCCGACCGCGAACCCAGACGCTATCAACTGCCGCATTGGGTCTGCCTAAAACCAGCAACTGCACCGGGTCGGTACGAGGCAGCAGCGAGAGATTCTTGAGATCATAAAGCACCAAATCGGCTTGCTTGCCAACGGTGAGCGAACCGACTTGATCAGCTAGATTGACGCCCTGGAAGCCACCCAGCGATGCCATTTCAACGGCCTTACGAGGCGTGATCCAGTGCTCGTAGTGTGGGTCGGTCACGTTATGCAACAGCGAACCAATTTTGACGGCTTCCCATAGATCTTGGGCGTCGTTGCTTGCAGCCCCATCACAGCCAAACGAGACGTTGACTCCAGCTTGCAAGTACTTCAGCACGGGTGCAATACCGCTGCCGAGACGCAGATTGCTAGGCGCATTATGCACCACCGTCGCTTTAGTTTCTGCCAGAATTTCGATGTCGGGTTCGTCAAGCCAAATCGCATGGGCGAGAGACGTGCGGTGATCCAGATAGCCGATTTGCTGAAGGTGCTTCACGGCGCTACCACCATACCGTTCTTGAGCCAGCATTTTTTGGGCTTTGGTTTCTAGCAAGTGGCTATGGCGACAGAGATTGTAGCGATCGCTCAAGACCGCACAGCCTTCTAACAGTGCATCTGAACAGCGTTGAAAGCCAGTGGGACCAACCGCAATGTGAATGCCTGCTTCTGGTTCATGCAACTCAGTGATGATCGCTTCCATGATTGCCAGAACCTCAGCCGTCGATTGGGGGTAAGGCTTGTGGGAGAGCGATCGTAGCCCGTCGGGGTAGCCCGCTACAAACGGCCTATCCTGGAGTAAGGGCGCAATAAAGGCGCGAATGCCCACTTCTTTATAAGCCCGTGCTGCCGCCGCAATGGTTTCTACCTCACGACCTGGAATCAAGTACAGATGGTCCATGACGCAGGTACCACCCGACAGTAGAGTATTAATTGCTGTACCCAATGCGCCCAAATACGTTTTTTCTAGCTCTGTCGGTGTGGTGTCAAATACATCAGCCAACCACAGTTCTAGTGGTAGTGGTGGAATTAGCCCTCGTTGCCAAAATTGGATGGAGTGCGTGTGTCCGTTGACAAAACCAGGCAGCAGCAGCTTGTGCTCAGCATTAATCACGGTGCCCACATCCGGCAGATTCGCGCCCATCGCCGCGATGCGATCGCCCTCAATGTGAACATCGATCGTGGCGTACTCCTGATCAACAGGAATCAATGCAGAACGGAGAGTGTAGGTCACGCGGTTATCCTAACGATGTGGCTCAACTGTTTTATAACCCCAGCCTGAAGCCTAACGGTATCAGCCTGAAGCAAGATCGCACGCATTAGGATACCAGAAATCTGAGCTGGGGTAGCCTTTGCAGTACGGTAGACTGTTAAAGCCGCGTGTTGCGGTTGTCCCTGTGTCTGTGGGGCGGCTCGTTGTCCCCTTGCGGGCAAGTGTTTGCGTTTTATCTCTGGGGCACATCTGTAAAACAAAGCCATCGATCTTCAAACCCTTTGCGGTTGAGTGCTGTCACTGCTCACAGGAGGCAGTTGCTCTGAAAAAGGCTTTCCCAATTGAGTGCATCCCGCCTT
>JBBSHC010000184.1:0-6696 GCA_038253425.1 Leptolyngbyales cyanobacterium
ATAAAACTGAGCGCGATCGGTCAGGCTTTTGATAATCGATCGCGCATCGGCTGGGGAAAAATCGCCGAGAGGATACCGGACATCTTTGCCGAGGATATCGTTGATGCTATCCAGGTTGGTGCCATCACGACTGGCTAAACGCTGGAATTCTAGTAAATAGTGGAGATAGTCTTCCCGCAAGGTGAGTACAACTTTCACAAAATCAAGATTTACGCAATCACGCAGAAACTCATAAAACGGACGCCGCTGCTGTAAGGTTTCGTGAACGAAGAAAAATTCTTCAAACTGGTCAAAGATGAGAACAGGGAGAAAGTTCAGGTCGGTGGCATGGCGCAGTTGGGCAATGAGTGAAGAAGGGGGAAAGACGCTTTGGGTTTCCGCTAGCTCCGAAGGAGCCACCTCGTGTATGCGCCGCTGTGCTAGAGAGTTTTGAATTTCAACTCCTGACTGCTGACTGCTGACTACTGACTGCTGACTCCTAGCCCCCGCCTCCTGACCCAACAGCGTTGCCAGTTTGTTTCCCAATGCGGTTTGCCAACCTGTGTAGAGGTCTAACAAAAGCGGGAGAGCAACACGATCGCCAATTAACCGTTCTTTCAAAGCAGGCGCTAACCCAGCATTCACAATGGAGCTTTTGCCCACGCCGGAGGGAGCATGAATGACAGTGAGTTTAATGTCATTGCGCCCCATGCGGGCAACCAGGCGATCGACATCCTGTTGCCGACCAGAGGCTTTAATTTCCTGTGCCAGTGGTGCCTCTGGTGGGGCTTGATTGGGGAAGTGGGCGAGTAGAGATTGCTGAGGTTCCAGCCGCAGCGCGCCGACAAAAGCACGAAAGCCGTATTGATGTTCCAGCGATCGCCGCGTTTGTTTCGTATGAAACGCCTCTCGGTAACGACCTTGCTGAAAGTAAAGCTCTCTCAGTTGCCGCAGAATTTCGATGTGAAGCTGAGGATCATCAGGCGGATAGGTCTGATTCTGAGCCGCTTCTAAATGAGCGATCGCGCTGTCTGCCTGACCCAATTTTGCTTCCGCTCTGGCAAGTAGCAACAGATACCAGCCCTGATGATAGCGCCGTGCCACGTCCAGCCCGTCCTCTAAATGAGGATTCAGTGGAGTTGCCGCCTGGTCGATCGTTGCTTCTGTAACAGTCAAAATTTGAAGCGCCGTTTCCACCTGCTGCTTTGCCGCTTCCCAATCAGAACGCGCCAGTGCCACCTCTGCCAGAAAGCCATGATCGCGCGCTTGCCTCACCGGATCGGCATAAAGCTTGTGCAAAACGAGCGCCTTTTTTGCCAGTGACTCCAGCTCGTGCCACTGCTGTAGCTTTTGCAATGCCTCTGCTTGTGGAATGATGAAGCGGGCGACGAGATCCTGCCGATTGGCTTGCTCGAAGACTTCCAGACCGCGACGAAAATAGTTGCGGGCTTGCTGGCAAGCGTTGGCATAGGCGGTACGCTGTCGCATTGCCTGCGATCGCCACCACAGCCCCAAGTAGATCAAGACACACGCCGCGCGTTCCTTTGCCGACGGCAGCAATACAAAGGATGATGCCAACCGTTGCGATCGCTGGCGTTTACTTTCCTCTCGCCAAAACCCCAGGCTGTGTTCGTAGCAGAGACGCGCCGTTTCCAGTTCACCTTGAGCATGGGCATCTTGCCCCAACAAAAAGTCAAGGCTTGCCTGCAATGCTGGATCTAACGTTTGACCGCTGGTGAGAATGCGATCGAGCGCAAACTCTAGTTCAGCACGCCGCAGCGAATGAGTCCCCCAGTTGTTGCCCTCCGACTGCAAAATTGCCCAATTAGGCAGAAATTGTTCATCGCCTGCATCCAAAATGGCAGCGAATAAGCGATCGGTATGCTGACGCAGCGCTTCCACGAGATCCACGATCGCCAGGTCAAAAGAAATCACCGTATTGCCTGCCCAGCTTTTGAGATCAGGTGCCAGTCGCTCAAGCTTTGCCAACACGCGATCGTTCACCCATAGCACCAATGGAAAGGGAAACTTTTTGCCAAGTTCTTCGCGCACCAAATTGGTTGCCAACAACACCTGATCGATCGCGATCACCGCTTCCAGACCCAAAACCATCACTGCCTTCGGTAGTTGACAGTCCTTTTTACACGACTGCTCAGTCTCCTCTAACTCCGTCCGCACCTTGGTATAAAGCGTCTTTGCCGATTCGGGCAAGGTGTACGCGTGGATGGGAACCGGACAGCGATCGTTGAGTTGCTGCACCAGGCGATCGCGCAGTTGAGCGTAGTTGCAGCGCACCAGGATGAGCGCAAAATGGTCTTGCGACAGCGTAATGGCACGTACAAGTGTCCCAAGCGATCGCTCATTCTTCACCTGCATGTCGTATCGAGAGTGTTCCGTCAGACTCATACGCTACTACGCCCTACTGTAGGACTCTATCTTCACGTTACACCCTGGAAGGGGTAGGGGGAGGCAAGGGAAGCAGGAGGTAGAAGACGGTTAACAGTTGTCACTATCACCCTCCAATCACGAATTCTCAGCCGTACCATTTTCATGCGTTGATGACTGTTTCACTGATGACGGGTAATACTCAAAACTTTTATCCTGCATCCCTTCGTAGCCCTTTCTCCTTGCTCCCTCTGCTCCCTCTGCTCCCTCTGCTCCCTCTGCTCCCTCTGCTCCCTCTGCTCCCTCACCCTTCTGCCCATGTCTGATACTTTTTCGTCTCCGCCAGCATGGGGTTGATGCCAAACCAGCCGCCTTGCTGATCCTGGTATTCAAACATAAACATGCTGCGGAGAAGGGTTTGATACTCCACTTCACCTCTAGCGCTTTGTTGCTCGACCACATGGAAGATGAGCGTCCATTCTTCATCATCGATCGTTCTTGCCAGGGCATCGCGTTGTCCTCGAATTACTTGCTCGATCGCGTCGTGAGAGAATGGTGGATCGCTCTGCTGTACACAGTTACGCAGCAGTCCCAAGAGGTTTCTCACATGCCCGCCGCTGATTAAGCAAAGGCGATCGAGGGTTTCGACGCGATCGAACAATTCTGGAATACGGGCAAGCCGCTGAGTTGGTTCAATCGTAGGAAAGGCTCGTGCTAGCACCATTTGCCGCAGCAAGGCAATGCCCTCGTCGTAACGGCTCCCGTCACGCTGCTGCACAGGCACCATTGGCAAAACTTTAGGCGCGATCCCACCGCCAAACCACTGCTTGAGAATTTCGACTTCGTTGGAGAAAACCAGTGACAGCGGAATGGTATAGACCACATGGCAGTTTAGCTTTGAGAGTTGCTCACCACGATCGACAAACAAATATTCTGGCTGCGTTCGCCCAGAGGGAAGTTGACGCGCATCCACGCGATCGAGATTGTCGATGATAACTACCAAGCCCTGTTTACCGCGCTGCTTTAGTTCTATGTTTGCCTGCCCCAGCAGTTCTTCATTTAAGGATTGCAGAATGCCATTGGTACGCGGTTCCATGTACTGCCGAAGCTGGTTCCGTAAGCGGGGGCTATCTTTGGTTCTCGCAGTTATTTTGCTGATGCCAACGGAGAAATCGATTTGAGAAATTTCAATAGGTGTTTGCAAAATCTCGCCAATTTCGGTAAACAAATTGGCAAAATACTTTGGTTTGAGCTTGATTTGGTCGGCTTCCAGCTTTTCGCTGACTTGATGCGCGATCGCAATCAAAATATCGGTGACATCTACATCCGACATATCCAAATCTTGCGTAGACACAAAGTACACCACGTAAAAACCTAGATGCTCTAGCTCAGTTTTGAGCCGCAGCAGTTCGGTAGATTTGCCACAGCCGATGTGTCCCGTAAAAAGTTGGCAGGTTCGTTCTTCAGCCAGCAGCGCGATTGTTCGCTGAAGTTCTTGAATCAGATTGCTGCCACGCACAGGCGCAAAATCAATGTAATACGCTCGATCTTGCGGGTTGCTAATGGCGAGTGCTCGACTGGGATCACAGGCTTTGAGAAACTCGGAGGCATTGATGGTCATAAGGAAATTCTGCCGGACTTAACCCGTGGTCGTGGATGATCGCTGATGAACCACTGTTTTTAGCACCAGATTGTTTTCAGCACCAGACCGTCTCAAGTTTAAAGCCTGCACCTCAACTTCACGCCAGTTTTAAGCGCGATCGAAAGGGGAGCGATCGCCCAACAACCAAGGCAACAAGATTCGATGAGCGCTTAAATAACGTATCGAAGTGACTGTTTATACATTCCAATCGCAGCACAACCATTAGGATTTTGCCTGTTGCTTCAAATTGGCACAGGGTAAACAAATCAATGGCACAGCACAATCATCGGCATGATCATCACGAGCATCCTCACAACCATGATGCTACCAACGACGACGTTAAAAGCACGCCCTCCTCTACCGATGCGACCGAAGCAGAGTTTCTTAAAAAGCACCCCACCTACTTATCGCAGCAGTCACGTCGCGCCTTTCTAGCCTCTGCTGGAGCCGCTGCCGCCCTGGGAAAGAACTATGCGGTTAGCTTTTTACGGGGCGATCGCGCCGAAGCCAAAACCGAGACGTTGATGGCTGCCGACATGATCCGTGATGCGGGCCACATCCACGTCCTCAAAGCCACACCAGAAACCTGCTTTTGGGGCTATTTTGACAAGACGCAGCCCCCCGTCCTCACCGTTAATCCCGGCGACATTGTGTATGTCGAAGCGCTGACGCACCACGCAGGCGATGCGCCTGATCTGCTGATGGATGCGGGTGTCAAAGCGGTGTACGACAAGGTGCTTGATCGCGGACCCGGTGTGCATATCATGACCGGACCGATCGCAGTTAAGGGAGCCGAACCGGGCGATACCCTCATGGTACGGATTCTGAAAACCGAGCCACGCCTCCCCTACGGCAGTAACATCGCCGCGCACTGGGGCTACCTCTACGACACGTTCAAAAAAGAGCGCATCACCATCTACAAAATTGACATGGAGGCAGCACTGGCGTATCCCGCGTTTGCCTATGACTTCAAAGGGCGACCCCTCTACGACAAACCTGGTTTGGTGACGGTTCCTGACCCCGCATCGCGTGAGAAAATCAAGATGAAGGTATCGATTCCGCTGCGTCCCCACTTCGGCGTGATGGGCGTTGCCCCCCAAGAAAGCGGACGCATTAACAGCATTCCTCCCGGTCCTTTTGGCGGCAATATCGACAACTGGCGCATTGGGGCAGGCGCAACGATGTACTACCCCGTCTTTAACAAAGGCGCTAATTTCTTTGTTGGTGATACCCACATGGCGCAGGGTGACGCCGAATTGTCGGGAACCGCGATCGAAGCCTCGATGAACGCCTACATTCAAATTTTCGTGCTCAAAGATTTTCCCATCACCAACCCCCTCCTAGAAACCGATTCCCACTGGATCACTCACGGCTTTAACGAAGACCTGAACAAAGCCATGCGGCAAGCGGCGGATCAAATGCTGAACTTTCTCACGACCAAACGCAAGATGAGCGCGGATGAAGCGTACTCGATGATTTCGGTCGGCGTTGACTTTGGCGTGACGCAAGTTGTGGATATTCGCCAGGGTTGCCATGCTGCGGTGCCGAAGAATCTCTTTGTACCGACTTAACTGCGTCTATCTAAACTCGCATCATTGAAGCGATCGCAAGCTTACATCAGTTGAATAGACAAGGCAGACTCAACCGCTTCTTTCGCTTCTGTGTCCCGTTAGCTGATTTTATTTTCCATGTGAAAACTTACACACAAATGTGGGCTAGGTTGATTAAGCTGCGGCTGTTCTATGGCAAACTCTCATTGGTTGAAGGGTTTAGTTAGTCTCAAGAAGCAATCTGAGCTGGGGAAATACGGCTGTAGATCTCCGCATTTTTTTCCTGCGCTTGACGTAAATCATACTGCGTTTGTAAGTTCAACCAGAACTGAGCGCTGTTCCCAAAATAGCGTGACAGACGTAGAGCGGTATCTGCTGTAATACTGCGCTTTGCAGATAAAATCTCACTGATACGTGTTTGAGCAACCCCAATATCTTTGCTTAACCGATAGGGAGTAATGCTTAGCGGTTCCAGAAACTCTAGACGCAGAATTTCACCGGGATGAATGTTAGGCAACCGATCGTTGTAGTTGTTCATGGCAGCGTGTCCTCAGTGATAGTCTACAATTTCAACCTGGTCTGCATTGTTTTCAGCAGTCCAGACAAAGCAAATTCGCCATTGATTATTAATATGAATGCTGTGTTGACCTAAACGATCGCCCACTAATTTCTCTAGACGATTTCCAGGTGGCACACGCAAGTCATAAAGCGATGTTGCAGCGTCTAACAGCAGCAGTTTGCGTAAAGCAATCTTTTGAATGTCAGGTGGGTAATAACGAGATCTAAAGCCAGTAAAGATCAGCTTTGTCTCATCAGACTTGAAATTTACAATCACAACTCAACACTACCGCACAGCATTACTATCGCCGGACAGTTACAGTATATCAAGAGCAGTGTCTGTGCAAAACTGTGCAAAGCTGCTGCCCTAGGGAGCCGTCGAACATAGTTGGTGAACGACTGACTCACCAAACTTATCCAAATTGCGGTCAGTTTCTCCACAACGCCTCCATTAGTGGTTTAAACTGCGTGGGAACCTGGTTTACGTGTAGTTCACCGACAGTCAATGACAGCCAGCATTCCTTACGCTACGACCAAATTTGCCTCGTTAGAGCAGGCGCTTAAGCATTACTTTGGCTACGA
>JBBSHC010000185.1:0-6685 GCA_038253425.1 Leptolyngbyales cyanobacterium
CTGCCAGTTCTGCTGGGCTATCGCTTGCCACGATCACCGCTACATCCGCTTCATTGTCGGGTCCACCCACCAGCCAGTTGTGACGGTTGCCTTCAATCAATTCAGGATCTTCCCCTGGTGCGGCATCGCGTGGATCGCCGAGGTCAAGCGATCGCGCTTGCAAACCCTGTTTAAAGGCTTCATCTTTGAAGGCGTCTGCTTTGAGCACAGCCAGATCATCTGCCCATTGCTGGTAGTCAGGGAACTCGCGCGCCAGCGATCGCAGAGTGGCATCATCCTCTGTTAACAGTTGCAGTGCCCGGAAAGAAAGAGCGACATTCACCCAGGTTGCCTGTACGGTGCGAGTTTCGGCACAGCGGCGACGGCGAATTTCCTTAAAGAGACGGTTAAACGCCAGCACTTCGGCGGTAGTGGCAATGAACGGAAGCAATGCGCCCAACCAGCGCCGGAAATCGTACGTGTTGTCCACCCGCAAAAACAGCAGCGTTTGCTGGTCTTTATTAAAGCCAGACAGAATGTTGCCCTGGATGTTTGCGATCGCCAGCACGGGTTCGTTAGGCACAGCGGGTCGCGTGAGGTCGTTCTTCAAGCTTTTGCCAGAGGGTTGGGGCGCTTCTCGCACAACGGGCTTGGCTGGGGTATCCGCTACAGCAGGCATGGGATGGGGACAGCTTTTCAACTCCACTTCAATGCCAATCTCGGTTTCACCTGCCGCCACATTCCACAGCACCGCGTTTTCGGTACTGCGAATCAATTCATCTTTGTGGAAGATCTTGAAAAACAAGTCGGGTAAGCGATCGGCAAACAGTTCCTGAAAATACGCCGAATCAAACTCAAGCTGAAACGCGCCTTCAGCATTTGTTGTCGCCACACCAACCAGGTCATTGAAAATCAAATCTTTATCCCATACTTCCACCCGCACGCCCGGTGCGCCTATATGGAAATTGCGATCGATCACCCGACCTTGAATCACAAAATTTGCCATTGTTGTACCTCTTAATGATGGTTAGGAACGCGATTGTTGGGAATGGGCTGCAAAGAGTGAAATGACTCCACTCTGGGGAAAGCAAGCTACAAAGGGGCTTTGAGTGTGTTCTCACTTCTCCAACAAAACTAGACGGATCAAAGGAAAGTAGCCTGTGCTAGGTGAGATGCACCCACCGAGCGATCGAAGGGATGCCCTTGTTGTCCGTGAGAAAAAGCATGTACCAGCCGGGGGGAGCCAGATTGGGGTTATTTGTCACCTGCGCTTGAATGGTTCCGCCCACCTGCGACAAAATTTCGACATCCACCAAACGCTGACCACTATCAAAGGAATGGGTCGTCACGCCGTTTTTAATCAAGCTAATCCAGCGGATGTTACCAGCCTGGGGCGATTGCAGCGTCACGGTTTGCCCATACTTCCACTCCGTCGCCAGCGGCGCGATCGTCGGTCGAAGACCTTTGAACAAATACGGTGGATTGAAGATTTCCAGGCGCATTTCCTCTTCAGGGTCGGGCGGTTCCCAGGTAACAGAGGCACCACCTTCAGGGTTGCCGCCTGCTGCCACCACTCGTCCATCGGGCAGTAGCAGCGCCGTAGAGTGATACAAACGCGGTGCCGTTGCTTCTGCCATGAGGCTCCAGGTATTCGTTGCCGGGTCGTAAATCTCTGCCTGCAACCGCGCCAGGGGTGTATCTTCCTGTTTGAGAGAGCCACCCGTGACAAAGACCGTGCGATCGGGCAGCAGCACTGCATTCAGGTGCAGTCGGGGCAGTTGCATCGGAGCCGCCGCCACATAGACCGGATTCGCCGCCTTCAAATCCACAATGCTGACTTTATCAGTCGCATCGGTCTTGTCTTCCTTGCCCTGGGGACCACCGCCAATGATCATCACCTTCTGAGCCTGAGCCGGAGGCAGCAGCACACTGGCAGACTGATTCCGCAGTACCGGATCGAGCAGATCGGGCACTGGCTTTGTTGGCACTGGATTTTGGGTCAGGTCGAAAAGGCACGGCTCCACCTGTAACGGGTCATCCATGCGACCGCCAGAAAAGAAGATCCGACCGTCTTGCAGCAAAAACAGATGTGCGTAGAGCGGCAGACCCGGAAACCCAGGTGCAAAGTTCTTGATTTGCCAGGTATTTGTAGTGCTGGAGTAGATTTCCAACGTCTGATTGTGTTGGTTCCCAGCCTCATTCAAGCCCGTCGTTGCCAGCACACGTCCATCGCCCAAATTGGTCAGAGTCGGATACCAGCGCCCATGAGCCATCGGTTTCACAAATGCCCACTGCTGCGTCTGCGGATCAAAAACGGTGGCATCGTTTCGCCCCATGAAGGGGTTATAATGGGAGGTGCCTCCCGCCGAAAGCAAGCGACCATCTGGCAAAAAGGCATCGCCACCGCAGAAAAAGTCAAAGGGTTGACCGTTGGCTGCGCGAATCGTTTTGGGATGGGAAAAGTTTTCTCCTGCCTCCCAATCCCACACCACGCTGGTGAAAATGCCCTTCGCCTCATTACCAAAATCGGGACTTTCAAACCGCTTTGCGCTGCTGCCAGAGCCTGCAAAAAATAGCACTTTCCCGGTCGGCAAGAGAGCGGCATGAACGGCTAAGACGCCCGAATGAAAGGGCAACAGTTCCCACTTTCCCTGCTTCGTTGGGTCGCGATCGAGATCTAAAACCTGATATAAACCCGCATTCTGCCCCGGTGGATTGTCCACCATTAGGGTTACTAATTGATTGCCCTTGTTTTGAGCGATCG
Organism: Leptolyngbyales cyanobacterium; assembly: GCA_038253425.1. GTDB lineage: Bacteria > Cyanobacteriota > Cyanobacteriia > Leptolyngbyales > Leptolyngbyaceae > Stenomitos. The sequence goes on from JBBSHC010000185.1 coordinate 2,744, forward strand.
CTATACCGCCGCCCTGATTTTCCCAGCCAAACCAGTTAGGAATACCAAGCCAGTTGCCCCAATTAGCGTCGATCGCACCATTAGCTTGCATCTTGCCAACGCGGTAAAACGCCTGGTTTTGCCCGATCGCATTATCAATGTGAAAGATCACTAAATCCAGATTACCTGTGCCTTTCAGATCAGCGATCGCTACACCCGCACCCTGATTTTCCCACGAAAACCAATCAGGTACATCGGTCCAATCAGTCCAGCCTGCTACATTGCCATTGGTATCTAAGCCCTTGCCCACCCGCAGCAGACCACGGTTGATCTGCGGTGCATTGTCGATGGCGAAAACAACCACAGCAGCGTTGCCGTCTTGCTTTAGATCCGCGATCGCAATACCCACACCCTGATTTTCCCACGAAAACCAATCTGGTACTGCAATCCAGGCACTCCAACCACCTGTCACATTGCCATTAGCATCCAAATCGCGCCCAATCTTATAAAAACCCTGATTTTTTCCCGGTGGGCTATCCACCATCAGCACAATCAAGTCAAGCTTGCCGTTCTGGTTTAAGTCCGCGATCGCCACACCTGCACCCTGATTTTCCCACGAAAACCAATCAGGAATGGCAATCCAATTACCCCAACCACCAGCGACCTGACCCGTAGCATTCAATCCTTTGCCAACTCGATAAAACCCTTGATTCTTCCCCGGTGGGTTATCCACCATCAACACAACCAGATCATTCTGCCCGGTGTTGCTCAAGTCTCCAACGGCGAGGTTCCCCCCTTGATTCTCAAACGAAAACCAATTAGGCATATTAACAAATGCATTTGCCATGTTTGATCAGTCCTATAGCGCAGACTTGTAGCGATCGAAGCAGCCTCAACCTTGCTCCTACTCCTCAGTGAGACTCCACACTCTGTCATTAACGTAGCCGCGTCACCGCACACAATCTTTGGAAAACCATAACGAGCAATGGCAACTAGCTAACCATTTCACAAAAGCTTTGCATGGAACGTGCTGAAATGAGTTCAACCTGCCTCCTACAGCGTCTACCCTTTCAATACAAGAACCGATTGACTATTCCGCACCCAGGCTTGAGAGCTTCTTTTAGCGGTGGCATAGGCGGTGCGATCGCGCCTTTAAGCTGAGCTTTGATGACCACCGTCATTGCAACCTGTTTGATCCAAACTAACCGCGATTAAATCCAATGAGTGGCACCCTTAAGGGTGATCTTTGGTTGTGCCTCAAAACAGTGGAAAACCATCAATAACCAAGATTGAATGAATGCGTTTTGGCATTGATTGGAGTGGACACTGAGAGCTTGTGAAGCAAAATATCTCTTTTGGTCAGGAATCGGGAGTCGGGAGCCGGGAGTACGAAAACAGCTAAAAACTAAAAACTCAGCTTTTTGCTGACCGCTGACCGCTAATTGTTAAAATGGCTCAACCAGAACATACAGCCTTTCAAGTTCTGGTTTCCTTATTGACTGCGCCAATGCCATCAGCCGCTTACTTACCTGCACCGCTGCATCCCGGACTTGCCCTCACAGCGCTTGCTCCCATGCAGGATGTTACAAACCACTACTTTATGAGCGTGATTGCCCGGTACGGCAGTCCCGATTACTTTTTTACTGAATACTTTCGCGTTTATGCCAATGCAGGGCTGTCCAAAACTATCCTGCGATCGATCACCGAAAACACAACGGGTCGTCCGATCTTTGCCCAACTCATTGGTGAAAGTCTTCCTGACCTTAGCCGCCTTGCCCGTGAGTTACGCCAGTACCCGATCGCAGGCATTGACCTCAATTTGGGTTGCCCTGCCCCCAGAATCTATCGCAAAAACGTGGGTGGTGGACTCTTACGCGACCCTGAAGCGGTCGATCGGATCCTCGGCGAGTTACGTGCAGGCGTGGAAGGGCGCTTGACCGTCAAAATGCGCCTTGGCTTTGATGATACTGCCCACTTTGAGCACCTCCTTGACTTGATCAATCGGCATCATATTGATTTACTGAGCTTGCACGGTCGCACCGTTAAAGAGATGTATCACAGCGCTGTGCATTATGACCTCATTGCTCACGCCGTCGAACGGGTGCAGTGCCCAGTTTTAGCAAACGGTAACGTTACGTCTGCGGCTGTTGCTGCCGATGTGTTAAGCCGCACAGGCGCAGCAGGGGTCATGATCGGTCGTGCGGCAATTCGTAATCCCTGGATTTTTCAGCAAACCCGCCAACATCTCAGTGGTCAACCTGTTGTAAATGCGACCCTGGCTGACGTGCGTGACTACATTGAGCACCTGCGGCAAGCACCGACAACCCCAACGTTGCCAGAACGGGCGCGTGTGAACCATATGAAGATGTATCTCAACTACATCGGTCAGGGGATCGATGCAGCGGGTGCGTTCTTGAGCGAGATGCGTCATGCCCAGACAGAAGCAACACTCTTTGGCACATGCGATCGCTATCTACTACGCCACCCAGACCAGCCGTTTGCTTTAGAGCCATACCCTGGACTGGTGGCTCGTCCCCGTTCAGAGACTGTCCGTGCTTTGGCAGTTGGCTAACATCTGACAGTGCGCTAACACCTGGCAACCCAGCGGTACTACTGAGCAATGCTGGTACATTGCTTGTTTTCAGCAGTCTTGTCGTGTCTGACAGTTAATGCTGGTTAAAGCTCATACCGCGCCTGAAGCGATCGCAGTTTGGCAATGAAGCGATCGCGGAGACTGTCTGTTCCCACAAGCACGCAATCCTCCCCATAAGGCAAAATCTCGCGGAAGAACCAGAAGGTATTGGCAATACGTCGGACCACACGGCGGGTGTGGGGTCGCTCAGCCATCCACTCATTGAGACAGTCTTCGGGTCGGGGCTGATAGGCAAACGCCAAACTACCCAGCAGATGTAATTCCGCCTCAAGCGTGTCTAAACCAGAACGCCACTGTCCATGTGCCGAGGCTAAAGCAGCATCAGGAATACGATCGAGCCGCAAGCTCCAGTTGTGTTGCAGTGCCGGTAAATCCTGATTGCCTTCAGTTTCATCGCACCAGCATTCCAGATATTGCCGCTTTTCCCGAAAAGCAATCCTGGCATGGCGAATGGTAAACGTCCACGGGCGATCGGCGGCATCCCGGTAGGTCAACTGAAACGGTATCTGATGACGAATGTACTGGTCAATTTCCAATCGCCACGGCACTGTTGGCGCAGCTAGTAGAGCTTCAATTTCGTTGCGTAACGGGCTTGCAAGTTCGCTGCGATCGAGGAGCAACCTGGCAATAATCTGCGCCTCATCCGTTTGACCCGTATCTGTCAAGGCGCACATCGCCTGTTGCAGCGCTCGAAGCCGATCGTCTGACCAATCGTTGTTGCGCCCGATGAGTAATTCCCGCCGAGCGATCGCTTCCACCAAGCGGGAAATGTTCGGGCGATCGCCCCACGTCATCCCCTGCTCAAGTGCGATTGCTTCTAACTGCGCTTTATCTCGCTCTTGGATGGAAAGTGTAATCGAATGTCCTTTTCGGCTCATAAAAATATACGGACACTTTATCCATAAAGTACCTTGTCATCTTCTATTTTGGATGCCAATATAGGCATAAGCAACAGTTTACGGACAAAAGATATGGCAGTGATAGATAGCTCTTAGAAGGGAAAAATGAATATGCTAAGGGCAGCAGCAGTAATTGCTAGAAGTTGATGGGTAAAGCTGTACTTGGGACGGATGCAAGGAGCCACTCAGCATGATCAATCAATCAGATTTGGGTATTGATGAACTCTTGAGACCTAACCGAGAGGAAATCCTCAAAATTGCGGCTAAACATGGAGCCTTTAATGTCCGGGTGTTTGGCTCTGTGGCACGGGGAGAAGCGACGCACCAAAGCGATATTGATTTCCTGGTGGATTATGCCCTCGATCAAATTAGTGCCTGGTTTCCGGCTGGTTTGGTGCTTGATTTAGAGCA
>JBBSHC010000186.1:0-6682 GCA_038253425.1 Leptolyngbyales cyanobacterium
CCCCATGCAGCCCAAACGCCCGTCTTGATGATTACAGGGCTGAACGATCAGCACTCCGTTGATCAAGCCTTTGCCGCAGGGGCGATCGATTATGTCACCAAGCCGATTCACTGGTCAGTCTTACGCCAGCGGGTACGCCGACTGATGCAACAGTCCCAGCTTTACCAGCAGCTCGAAGCGGCTAACCGGATGCTCCAGCGGCTCGCGTTGGTCGATAGCTTGACCCAGATTGCGAACCGCCGTCATTTTGATGACTGTTTGCAGCAAGAATGGCAACGCCTGGCACGAGAACAACGACCGCTGGCACTGATTTTGTGTGACATCGATTTCTTCAAGCACTACAACGACACGTACGGTCATCAGGCAGGCGATGAGTGCTTGCGACAGCTTGCCCAGGCACTGAAAGGAACTGTAAAGCGTCCAGCAGAACTGGTGGCTCGTTATGGCGGCGAAGAGTTTGTGGTGCTTCTACCCAATACCGATACGAGAGGAGCGCTCTATGTTGCTGAAAAGATCCAGGCACAAGTGGCAACCTTAAGGCTTGCTCCTGACCCTTCCCAAAAGAACCCTTTCATTACATTAAGCTTCGGTGTTACTAGTATGATTCCTGACCCTAGAGCGAATGCCTCAGCTTTGATTGCGGCGGCTGATCAAGCTCTCTATCAGGCGAAAGCATCCGGACGTGATCAAATAAAGAGTTTAGAAAGCCTTAGTTAGCGCACGATCTCATAGCCGCACGCCTCAGTGGTGCTGAGAACTGTCCTTGGGAAAACCTGTCCAGTATATGTTTCAGCCTTAGCGTGAGTTTTTGTACGACTACTCATTGAACCCCGTTTTCTGCTCGACTTCTCATTCCACCCCTTTACTGTCCGAAAGCTACGGGAATGCCTAAAACCCTTGGCTTCTAAGTCCCGGATGAATCCGGCTAATTGCCAGAGGAGATCCTTCCGCCTGTTCAAGCTTTCGAGCGGCAGCAGCTTCCACCCGAACCGTAACTAAATCGAAATCTCCACCTAAGTTAAGCTGATTATCGAAGGTAAAGGCCGTCACTGTTGGTGCCGGAGAAGCGAGAGGGGGGACGACCACGGGGGGGGGGACGACCACAGGGGGGGGGACGACCACGGGGGGGGGGACGACCACGGGGGGGGGAGGGGGAGCGATGCTAGATGTTGGAATGCTGAGAAAGACGGATCCGTAGCTGGTGCTCAACGCACCATCAATTACGACGGTTGAGGTCGGTACATCATAGGCGTTGTATGTGGGTTGCCCTGACGTAATTTTCCCATCACCGTATAGCTTAACAACCTGATTTTTGATCGTGGCAATGTTCCCATTGCTCAGAGTGACAGTTCCGTTGACCAAACCTGTGATTGCAATTTCCCGATCAGTATTTCCAAACTGCAATCCAGCATTAGTTGCGAGACCCGGAGCGGTAACAGTGAGATTTGCCGTTCCCGACGGAGTGAGAATAGAGTTAAACGTAATCGTAGGAAACTTTGCTGTATTGGGAGAGAACGTGATTTTGAAGGTACCACCAGTAATAGGTAACTGGGTCTGAGGCGTAGGAAAGGAACTAAAGTAAGAGGGACTAGCATAGAAGGCACCAGCTTTGATCGCAGCTGATACGGTAGTACCGTTGGGAACGGTGGAAAAACTGGTGGTAAAGGCGGAGGATGCGGTTGCCAGCACTTGTAAGGCAACACTTCCATTGGCTGCGGCTTGTAACGTTCTGCCGTCGGTTAAAGGCACTGCCGCCCCTGTCGTTACAAAAAAGTTAACCCCAATGGGAGTTGGAGTATTGGCAGGGAGGGAAATGCCTGACTGAAAATTAGGTGCACCAGCAGCGTTTAGTTGAATTGCCGTGGTGCCAATGGGTGTGATGAACTGGGGCAGTTGAGTGTAGGTGCTGCCTGCTCCAGTTCCCTGCACAACAAAGCTCCCTCCGGTAATCGGGACTGCAATGTTACCGTGATTGGCATGGGCAGGTAACCCATAAAGAGTTGCAGCACCCAAGATGCCGATCGTCAAGATACCTTGCAATGTAGAACGTGCCATCGTCAATTTACTCCGGGTTTTACGTGATTGGAACCATTCAACCGATTGCAGTTGTTAAAACGCAAAGGTTGTTCTCAGAATGCCGATAGTAATGGTGTCGCTGGCAGCGGTCTGAACCGGGTTGAACAAGACTATTATTCCCGGTGTGAGGCTGATATTATCAGTTAACCTCCAGCGGTAAAACGCTTCCCCATGGAAGGTACTATCAGGTTGCCCACCAGCAACTCCTCCAGTACCAGAAATCACACTGGGAACGTTTAGTGTCGGAACGCCCCCTGTTTGCAAGTCACTGCCGATAATTTTTGGCGGTTGCCCAACGTAGATCCCACCCAGGTTGCCTTTTCCAAACAGATCTGGGAAGTTCAGGAAGACCATCCAGTTAGTTGTTTCGACATTGCCGTTGAAGCCGACAGCTTTGACACTTGAATTCGTGTAGCCAAACCACCCCCCGATCGTAAACCTGGGACTGGCACGCCAGCTGATCGTTGCTCCAGCAGCATTTGTTTGAAAACGGGAACCGATGAATCCAATCAAGTCATCGCCAACCCCCGTATTGAGAAAAGCATTGGTGGAGTAGGCGTTCAGATAGTAGATGGTTGTATCTACCCGCTCAAAAAACGTTGTAGCCAGCTGTACACCTGCTGTATAAGGACCGTTAAACAATCCATTGGATGCTAAGGGGCTAGCAGCACTGCTAGCCGAAGTGCCAGCAGAGTAAACAGCTTGCAGGCTTGCCCAGCTTGCAATTTGCCAGTCAATACCGATGCCAGCCTGGGTATTGCCTAGCCCAATAATGGGATTACGCTGGGCAAAGGCAGAAATGGGTCCCTGTCCAGCATTTTCGTAGCGATTAGGTCCCCGGAATACAGTAATGGGGTTGACACCTTCCGTTCCCACGATGAAGGCTAATTTGTCACTAACCAGGAAGCGGTAGGTCAGATCACTGATCCGGACACTCCCGTTAGTGTTCAATTCATATGCCAGTCGCGTATAGCTATCGTTCAGGAAAAAGGGTGCATTGTTGAAGCCTGCCCCTGTATTAAGATTGCCAGCCTGCAACCCTATCAGCAGAAAATCGCGTTCAGAAAAGGCTGTAACCAGACTAAGTTGAACGTTGTATCCAGCGGTAGTATTCGTTGAGGGATCAGAGGTGTCCTTGATCCCATTGCGGGGATTCAGGTCTGCAGTGTTGTTAGAACGGGTTTGGAGTCCAAAAATGGTTTGTCCATAGAGTTTAGTTGTTGTGGAAAATTGCTGTTTTTCCAGGGTTGCAGTGCGGACAGCAAGAGCGTCTACATGCCCACGCAGTGTTGCCAGTTCTGCAGCAAATTCTTCCTGCAATTTCTGTAGAGCCAGCAAGTCTTCTTTCTTCACCAAATCGCCTGTTCCGGCTGCGATCAGTTCGTTGATCCGGTCCATGCAAGCATTCAAGCCTGCGGCAAATTCGTAGCGTGTTAGAGCACGGTTGCCCCGGAAGGTTGTACCTGGGTAACCTACAAGACAGCCGTAACGTTCGACCAGGGATTGCAGTGTCTGAAAAGCCCACTCCGTAGACTTTAAATCTGTCAATTGGGAAACAGATGTCACTTGATCCATCCCGTCTGTTGCGAGAGAATTCAGCTCTCTCGGTTCCATCTGCTCCGCGTTCGCTGGAGAATCAGCCGTAACATCATTGACTTTAGATTGAGCAAGCGCGCGTGATTGAAAACCTGTCACACACAGCCAGCTAGCCACAACCAGTCCTAGATGCAATGCACTTACAGACTGCCCCTTCAAGAAATTTGTCATGCTTTTACGTTCTCACACTTACTAAGATGCTGTATCAAACTAGAACAACAGATAACGCTGACCTCACTTTTGGGCTTAAAAACATAGTTGATCGTGAGATCTGAGGCAATGATTCCTGCGAAAAGAGCGGATTAACTTGGTTTAAAAACCTCAGAATCTGCTTCTTCCGTTCCACCTTAGTAAACTTGAGACACATACAGCGGTTCTCGATCAAGTAAGCCACAGTTCGAGCAAGACGGGTGGGGGGTGTAGGGTATCGGGTGTGGTGAATGAAAATGAAAACGGCTGTAAGTAGCCATTAAAATTAATTATGAGGTTTTCCAAGTAGCTAGCTCAAACTCACACAAATCGTTGCCATACAACCTGGGGTAAAGGTAGCCAGGCTGTAACCAAATGCCACGTGATCGCTGAAATGCTTGAATAGCAAGTAGTCCAGCTAAAAAATCTAAGCTTTTGCAACTTGCCCGTCAATGATCGCTGGGCAACTGCTAAAAATCACGACAGAATCAGGGTTTCAGGTCGTTCTCCCGGCAAAACTTGCCGAAAAATGGTTCTTTACAGGCAAGTTGAGCCAATGACAAAAATTTCTCTGAAACCCTTATAGGGTAGTTATTGTAGAGGCTGCGTGGCACTTCGTTGCAGCCTGGCTACCTTTACCCCATGTACTGTGATTGTCTCAGAACTCATCGAAACTGAGTGCTTTTGATACATAGATTCATTGACGAGTTGATTTACAGGCTGACGAGTCTGAAACCCCTCTTTTGAGCCAGTCGGTTCAACTGTAAAACAAACGGTCGGATACCGTTGGCGAACGCTGATCGCGATCACGTCCTGCTTCAGCTTGCGGCTAAAGCTGCGAAGCGAGAAACTCGAGTGGTTGCTCTTGGCACGCCAGTCAGCCAATTGACGAGACGATCAAAGTTCATGGCGGCGGCGATCGCCATATTTTGCAAGTGTGTTTTTGCCAAACCTCGATAGCGGGTTTGCCTCAGTCCAAAGGTTCGCACTCCCTGGGAAAGGGTGCCTTCAATGCCAGCCCGACGCTTATAGCGCTGCTGTCCTTCTGGACTGGCATGAACGGCACGGGCCGTCTTGAGTGCCTCATACTCCGGTTGTGGCATGAGGAGTAAACTGCGTGCCACGGGCGGTTTCGCACGAGTGAAGTGGGCACGGGCTAGGCACGGGGCACAGTCCAAAGTCGAAAACCTGACTTTGAAGACGGGATGACCGTCAGAGTGGCTTAAAGGCGACCAGGAAATAGACTGTTTCCCTTGCGGACAAGTCACCGTCTGCTGTTGCCAGTTCACCGCAAAGCGCGTTAGGTCAAAGGTCGCTTCGGTTCTGGTTTGCCAACCGACATCGGGACGAGCTGGTCCCACTAAAGTGAGACCTTGGGTTTGAGCCTCAACTAACAACCGCGCATCAACATAAGCCGAATCAACGAAATGCTCGCTCGGTGGCAAGTTCTGCTTCACAAGCGCCTGGTGGACCTGCGTACACTGGGCTTCGTGCACCGTCGCAGTCGCAGTCGTCACATGAGTCATCAAATGGCATTGGTCATCATCGCAAGTTTCGCTCAAATGCACCATGTAGCCTGTCCAATTGACGCCATAACGACTGCGATAGCGGGCTTCGATGTCATAGGGGGATTCAATCGCTTCTGAGGCCTTAGCCAAGGCTTGTTTGGGTTTGAAGCGGACCTGCTTCAAACCAGTGGCATCCGCAGTGACTTCATAGTGCCGTTGCCAAACGCGCTGTAGGGCCCCACCAGGCTCGCTATTTGTTGCCAATCGACGGCAAGAGGGGACTCTTTCAGACACTCCAGAAGATAGTCAATGTCTTCGCCTACCGTTTGAGCGTATGCGTCTCTCTGAACGGTGCTTTCCGGCAACCGAGTGTCTTCAATGCGACTGCCATAACGCTTATACCAAGACTCTAAAGCAACCGTTCGCGTCCATCTGGGCACCAAGGTGGCGAGTTCATTCAGAGCCGCTCGAAAGGCTTCTGCAACTAATTCCAACCGATTCAAGACTCGAATCGCAGCGAACACCCGTGTAGAGTCGGTACGTTGTTTTCCCCGCGCCTTGACCAAGCCCAAAACACGGCAGTGTTCCAAGAGGCGGTCCAGCAGTAGATGCTCCGCCTGACCGTCCAGCAGGCGCTGCCGAAACTCACTCAGCACGCTGAAATTGAACCCGGCATCGGTCAGTTCCAACCCCAACAAGTATTTCCAATCAATCCGAGAGCGCACCGCATCGGCCGCTTGCCGATCAGAGAGATGCTCCCGGCATGGCATCACCGTAATCAGCGCTAATTGCCACGGTGGCACCGCTGGCTGCCCCGTATGGGAAAACAACCCGGCAAAATCAAGGTCACTAAATAGCGGACCGAGTTCATCGCGTAAGGTCAAAGAGGGATTGCCCTTGGGAAAGGCAGCTTTGGCAACCCGTGCGGTCTCGGTGGAGACGAGCGGCATCGGTTGATACTCCAGAGACAGGGTAGAGACTCCTGCACACCTAAGGCTGATGCCATTTTAGAGTCCTCACTGGTGGTTAGCCATCACACGGTTTGGAGCCAGTGGTTTGTGCTTGGGTGGCTCGTGACCGAGGGCGGACTTGGCACGTTCACGAGTGACCCCTCACCCAGCACGCACAAAGCGATGCTTTGGCTAAGTCGTAACTACTCAGGCTGAAGAACAGGAAAAATGGGCTGTCCCAGAAAAACCTGCTTTAGAGCATCGAGCAAATTATGCCCCTGCTTCTTGAGGGTAGAAAGATAGCCGCGAATGCGACAAAAGATCCGAGCACCTTCTCCTGAGCGGAAGCCCCCGGAGATCTTC
>JBBSHC010000187.1:0-6653 GCA_038253425.1 Leptolyngbyales cyanobacterium
ACTCTTGGCAAGTAGTCGCATTTAAGCATGGCGCATTGACCTTGAGCGATCGCTCCCCATACTAAGATGGCTCATCGTCCATTTGGATTGGCAGTTCAATCACGAACTCTGCACCCTTTCCAGAGCTAGAAAGACATTGCAAACGCCCGTTGTGCCGTTCGGTCACAATTTGATAGCTAATTGCCATGCCCATGCCCGTGCCTTTACCAATGGGTTTGGTGGTAAAAAACGGATCAAACAGCTTTTGCCGAATCGTCTCCGACATGCCGGGTCCGTTATCGGCAATGCGAATGGTCGCCCATCGCAAAGCATTGCCTGGTGCATCAGTGGCTGTCGTTGAAATAGTGATCTCACCGGAATGCGCTGTTAGACGATCGGCGAGGCGCTCTTCGTTAAGCGTTTCGATCGCATCGATCGCATTACTGAGAATATTCATAAACACTTGATTCAGTTGCCCCGCATAGCAATCAAGCAAAGGCACCTCACTATACTGCTTGATCACTTTGATAGCAGGACAAGCGGACTTTGCTTTCAGCCGATTACCCAAAATCACCAGCGTACTGTCGATGCCTTCGTGCAAATCAACCCGTTTCATGGCGGCTTCGTCTAGCCGAGAGAAGTTACGCAACGACAGCACAATTTCACGAATGCGATCGGTGCCCATCCGCATGGAAGCCAACAACTTTGGCAGATCATGTCTCACAAATTCCAGATCAATTGCCTCTACAAGCATCCGAATTTCAGGCGTTGGGTTTGGCAGTTGGGCTTGATATAGCTCCAGTAGTCGCAAAATGTCTTGGGTGTAGTCCCAGGCTGGACTCAGGTTGCCGTGAATAAAATTCACCGGGTTGTTGATTTCGTGGGCGATGCCTGCTACTAACTGCCCCAGGCTAGACATTTTCTCGGTTTGCACCAGTTGCGCCTGCGTAATGCGAAGTTCCTGTAGCGCCTGTTTAAGTTCTTTTGCCTGATGCTTCGACCACGTTTCAGATTGTCGTAGCGCCTTCTCGGTTAGCTTTTGTTCGGTGATATCTTCAACGCTAGACCAGATGAATGGTTCTCCCCTTCGCTCAATGAGCAAGCCTGTCAGCCGTACAGGGACAAGATGCCCATCTTTATGAATGTATTCCTTTTCGTAGGGTCCATAGCGTCCTGTTTGAGCCAGGGAGGCTAATGCCGTTGCTTCCTGGGTGGCATATTTCTTGGGGGTAATATCCCAATAGGTGAGGCATAAGGTTTCCTCAACGGTGCGACCGAGCAATTTTGCAAGCGTGTGATTAACCTCGACCAGGGTGCCATCCATGCGGCAGAGAGTAAGACCCAGGGGAAACTGCTCAAATAACTGATGGTTGTATTGTTCGCTTTCGGGGAGCGCGATCGCGGGTCGAGGTCGATCGCTGTTTGGCGCTGACTCTACGTTGTGCTCAGTTACATCTACAACAATGCCACCGATGCCCAGGCACTCACCGTTTTGTCCCCACAGTGGATAGTACGATGCCTGCCAATGCTGCGTCGCTTCTAGAGCGGATAACGCAGGAGTCGTGAAGGCAAAATTTAGGACAGGCTCACCTGTAGTCAACACTTGATGAAAGAGCGGCTCTAGAAGCGGCGCAATTGTGGGGGCTAGATTACCGAATGCCTGACCAATGTGATCAGCGATCGAGCATCCGTTCATTTTTGCCAGTGCTGCATTGACGTAAACGTAGCGCAGTTGCTCATCCAGCAGGACAAAGCCAACAGTCGCTGCGGCAAAAAAGGCTTCAAAATAAGTCTGCGTAGCCGTGGACGACGGTGCTAACGCTGTCTGCTCTACTGACTCTTGTTCTGTCCGTTCTTGTTCTATCCGTTCTGTCGAACCTGTCGGCTTTCTGGCTGCCAACGCAGTCTCCAAGCTGGCAACCCGCTGGCGTAAAGCGGCTAACTCTTGTGTCATCGCCGCATAGAGGTCGCTGTCCGACACGACAGAATTCTCAAGCATAAGGCTAGGTCGTTTCTCTAAAGTGTACAGGCAAGACAGCGATACGTTTGATGACTAGTGTGGCTGATGCGGTTGCCTAAACACTCAGCCAAAGCATGAATTTTGCTTGACAGTAAACAATGCTAACCCTACGTTTTGGCTCCGCTCCATTAATAAAGCGATGCAAGGCTAGTAAAATTTTCGCGGTCGGGAGTTTTATGGAGTAACAAAAACTAACGTCTATGTTGACCGTTCTAAAGCGCTGGGTGCAGACTCGTCCAGCCCAAACGACTACCGTTCCGCACAGACCCCATAAACGAAGCAGGCTAGTCACAATTGCTGAGCGATCGCAGTGTCCGTTTAAGCAGAATGAATGTCTGGTTCAGGCTATAGTGCTGCAAAGTCCTCCCGTTTGTAGTTTTGCCGTTATGTGGTTGCCTTGAGTAGCCATCTACCTTTTAGTTGTGATTGCTGTGAGCAAGATTCCTAAGACTACCCATCTTTACCTCGGACACAGTGGCGGTATAATTGGCTCGTCTTCGCCAAAGTTAACCCCCACAGGGCTGCGCTAGTTGCTTTCAACCAGGGACTGTTCACTTTAAAGAGCGTTCCAAAAACTTTTTTAACTACCAATGTCGCCAAGAATGTCGCCTAAAAAAGATACTTCGATCGTCCGTCTAGTACTATTCCTCGCGTTCTTTGCAGCGTCCGGATCGCTGGCAGCAGCGCCTCTCAAACCTGCATTGGCGCGATCGCCGGTTACACGTTCTAGCGCGGTGGTCAACGACACAATGATGCAGCTTGACGGGGGCGATGGCTCAAGCAGTAGGGCGGCAAGCAACCAGAGATTCAAGCAAGTGCCTCAAGCAAGGAATACAGGCGGCATATTGGCAGTCGTAAGAAACGATCAGCCTGCCTTGAAGACGCTACTGGTTGAGAGTAAAGGTTTGGTGGCGATCGAGCATTCACTCCTATTAGCAGAAAACACAGCCGACAAGACGACTACTGAAACCCAAAGTGGCTTGTCGCCCTGGTGGTTGCTGCTATTGCTTGGCATTCCACTGCTTTGGTGGTTACTAAAGAGTCGTCGTCAAAATGATGCTGTGATGCCAACCGCTGAAGACACATCTAAAACTGAGAACGCGATCGCACTAGAGCCTTCTCCAAACGCGGTAACACCTCCGGTCACACAAGCCGCTGAACTGGCTGATGATCGCACCCCTGATCCAGCAATGGTTGATCTGCCTACTGCGATCGAGCCTCCCCTGACTCAGGCTGCTCCTCCAGAAGCGGAAGCAACACCACCACAGACAATCTCCGTGCCCCAGACAACCTCCGTGCCTGAGACCCCAGTGCCTGAGACCCCAGTGCCTGAAACTCTAGTGCCCGAAAGTAATGGCATCTCTGAGGCGATCGTGCTGCCTGGTAGTGCTGCTATGGCGAGTGGTACAGCAGATCAGGGCGTCAATATGCAAGGAAAAATCACCCTGACTCCTCGTGGTAGTGGGCAAGCCGAGGCAGAATGGGATATACCAGACGCCCAAAAAGCTACAGTGCAGCAACGCGGTGGGCAGAGTCTGAAGCTACGGCTGTACGATGTGACAAATGTAGATCTAAGCCAAAAACGTCCCCAGAGTTTTCAGGAGTTTGCCGCTGCTGAAGAGGCGTCGAGCGCTACGGTGACGATACAGCCCGATCGCGACTACATGGCTGAAGTTGGCTACATTACGAGCGATCGCTATTGGCTGTTGCTGGCACGTTCCAACTCGATCCGCATTCCCTCACCACCTCCCACTGAAACGGCTGACAATGCCTCCGGTACAGATGCTGCTTTAGCCAATGGAGCCGCACTAGCAACTCTGGCAGCGCTTGCAGATGACAGCACCCAAGCTGAAGTCGAAGCGACTAAGTATAATGTGGGGCAACCTGATCTCAGTAGCGAAGTGCTAGCGACTGTTGATGACGGGTTGCCTGGTTTGCCCGATGGCTATGGCGACAGCCGGATTGTGCTCATGCCTCGCGATCCGCAGTGGGGGTATGTTTATTGGGATGCACCAAACGAAGCGAAAGAGGAACTGCGACGCCAGGGTGGACAACGGCTGGCACTCCGGCTCTACGACATTACCGATGTGGGTCTGACCCATCAAAGCGCTCACAGCTTGCAGCAATACGATTGTGATGAACTGGCGCGGGATTGGTATGTGCCGATTCCTGTGAGCGATCGCGACTATATTGCTGAAATTGGCTACCTGACAGGAGATGGTCGGTGGCTGCTGCTGGCACGCTCTAATGCTGTTCGCATACCGCCTGTTTACCCCTCTGAGTGGTTTGAGGATTACTTTATTTCCGTGGGTTGGACTGAGGAGCTGCGCGCTAAGATGCTGGTCAATCTTGTATCGCCAGAAAAACGCATAGCGGCTACAGCAAGCCCCCTTTACGAACAAATCTTTGGCATGGGACAATCCACCGAAGCACAGCGCGTTGCTGGCTCTTTGTTTGGCTCTATGCAGCATGTGGTTGGTTCAGGGCAGCAGATGCCTGCGGAAGCGATCAGTTCCTATGTCTTTCCATCCGGTATTAGCATGGGGGCAGCGATCGGTGTGCCTGCTCCAGGTTCGCCACTTACGGCAGGTCTAAATATGTCGGGTTTAAATGTGTCAGGTTTAACCATGTCGGGCATTGGTATGTCGGGCATTGGTTTCGGGGCGTCGCTACCACCGCTGCGGGCACGTCAGTTTTGGTTGGTTGCCGATGCCGAGTTAATTGTTTATGGCGCGACCGAGACAGAGGCAACAGTGACGATCGATGGTCGTCCGATTCAGCTTGAACCGGATGGCACCTTCCGCTTTCAGATGTCGTTCCAGGACGGCGTGCTGAACTTCCCAATCATTGCCGTTGCGGCTGATGGTGAACAAAGCCGCTCCATTCATATGACGTTTAACCGCGACACACCGCACCGCGACACAAACACCAAGGATGAAGCTGTAGATGAGTTATTCTGATGTGGGCACGATTGCATAACAGAGCTTAAGCAAGCCCATTTAAATTAATCTGGAGAGCACAATGGGGACTGCGGTTGGAATGGTTGAAGTATTAGGTCTTCCGCCTGCATTAGCAGTGGCAGATACGATGTGCAAAGCCGCTAATGTCATGCTGGTTGGTATGGAAAAAGTGAGCGGCGCACGCTACACGGTGATTATCCGGGGCGATGTCGCTGAAGTGAGTGCGTCTGTCGAGGCGGGTATAGAAGCAGCAAAACGCGTTCCCGGAGACAAGCCTCTCTACCTCTCCTCTCATGTGATTGCGCGCCCCAGTGAAAATTTGGAATATGTCTTGAAGTCGATGAGACCCAATCCCAAACTGGCTCAATACCTGGAACCAGCACGTCCCTCGCTACCAGCCAGTTAAACCGTTTGCCACTCAGCCTGTTAGCGACAATCGCTGAACGGTGTGTGACTGACTTGCGTTGCCTCAACGAACTGACGTCAACGGATCGATCGGCGATCGTTCCGAACTGTGTGCTCAGAAGCGGCGGCTATCTGCCTAGCGATTGAAGTCGGCACTGTTTTTGGACTCCTTGGCGGTTGAATAGCACGGCTCTGACGGGGCGGTGTCGTTTGCGCTTGCCGCCAGAGCATCAAGGGAAGGCTGAGAATACCCAACACGGTCACAATGCCAGCCGTAACCCATACAAGGAAGCGATTAGGCTGGTAATCGTTACGTTCAATTTGCCAAAAGACGCGGTTGTAGCGCCAGACAGAGAGCGGGATGATCACAATACCTGTGCCAACCAGCACCACGCCAACATTTTGAGAGCTAAGAAAGGATGTTGGTGCGATATTTTGACGCATCATCGCCGCCTGTAACTCACGCAGAAAAAGCCCAAAACGCGCGATCGCAAACCCAAAGCCAATCAAAGCAATGGAAGTACGCAGCCATGCTAGAAATGTCCGTTCGTTTGCCTGATGTTCGCGCTGACGGTCAACTTTCTGCATGTAGCACTTGCAATTTAACGTTGGCGACATCAGGCATCGCTAGTGGAGCCAACCACTAAGGAAAACGATGTCTCTTCAAAAACTAGCCCACCGCATGTCGTATTGCGAGTGACAGCTTGACGCCGTTGGCAAGACGCCTGCACCATGCCAGAGAGTTTTTTGGATCTCAGCTAAAGTCTATGGCTGTTGGAGCGTTGTGCCTGTTGTCCGTGGGGTCCGAGCACCAACCGAAGCCCCAGCTAGCGAGGCAATCAATCCCAACAATGAACCGAGCGCAAACGACCAACCGACCTTGGCAGCATTGCCAGCGAAATCGCGAGTTTGCTGGGATGTCACGTTAGGCGCATTATTGGGGACATCAGCACCGCTCTGTCGAGCCTGATTCAACACTTCCCCCGCATTAGATGCCGCAATACCAAAGGCTCCCGATACCCCGCTAGAGAGTAACCATGCGCTAATTGCTAAAGTGGTTGCCCAAAGAATTGCCCCATTCAACAATGCTGTGCTCCGGTTCATCGGTCCGCAGGTGCGGGTCGTCATCCAGCCGCCGACAAACAGCGAAATTAACAGACTGATAATCGACCAAATACCGACCGCAGAACCAACATCGCCCGCATCAGAACGGGGTGCACCTGAAGTTGAGAGACTGCTTAAACCGATCGCTGCACCTAATGCGCTTAAAACTAATTGTGTACTTAAAG
>JBBSHC010000188.1:0-6634 GCA_038253425.1 Leptolyngbyales cyanobacterium
AGCACTGCCACGACCAAGTTCATTCAGGTGTGCGTGACCAGCACCCAGTTGTTGAGGAGCCGTGTGAGGTGACAAGCTTCAAGCACGGTTTTGCAGACCAGCGGCGTGGGTGACTGCTCCGCTGAGTTTAACTCAACCCCTTGTTGTTGTTTGAGCTGCAAAGTGCGGACTAACGCGAATGATGTTGCTTGGGTGAATCCCTGAATCCTTGAGCCTTTGCTAAAGCCACTGGGTTAAGGGGTCTGGGGAGCAGTGGAACAGTGAACCGACTTAAGGGTGTACGCCTGCCTTTGCCGCTGATGCTACGCTACCTCTCCCCCATCACTTTGCCATGCCGAAGCTGCTGAAGGAGTGATCATTATTCCCAACCAAGCTTGCACAAACGGTTATTTGGGCAATGAAGGTGCAAGCACCGCGTCGCAACTGTTTTCGTGTTGCCTAAACCTGTTGCCAAAGCCGCCTGAATGGCAACAGGTTTAGGTACGCTTTGCCCACGGATCTCGTTGTATGTCGATCGCTATACGTCCTTAAGTCGGTTCGCTGTTCCACTACTCCTTAGACCCCACGTACTAAACTTCTACTTCAAAGCAATACCAGCGTGCCAACCGACTCAAATTATGCTGGTTGACCTTCCTCGTCTTCGGCAATGGTGCGTTTTGTCGCCAAGCCGTTGAGAATGATGCCTCGAATCAGAGACACCTCTGCATCCAAGCTCTTGGCATGATCTTCGTATTTTGCGGCTGCCTTTTGGATGTTGTAACTTCCCATGCGCTCTGCCATTTGACGTGAAAACGTCACCTTTTCCTCCATTGCCCGCACCGCCGACCAAAGCGCGTTTTCGATATTCTGGGTTTGCTCTGAGAGAAAGATGTTGGCTGTAAAGGAATGCCCGATGTGACAGCGATACCGCAGCGGCGCTTCGTTGCCGATCTGCCAAATGCTGCCGTTACATTCAGGGCAGGTATAAGTCGTGCGAGTCCCGATCGCTTCGACGTGCTGCAAAAATTCTTGAGTATTCATCTCCTGTTCCGCAATTTTAGCTTCGACTTCGAGCTCTTCAGTCACGGGATAGTCTTCCTCTGGTGCGGCAGGTTCTTTCGATAGGCGCACTAAAAGGTCTGGAATGGCGGCAAGCGGCAGGCAGTAATCAACCTTAACAAACTGCAAGGCGCTCTTTGCCATGCTGGGATATTCGGCTTCTTTTGGATCTTGCACGATCGCCACTCCACCCCGCTTCTTGACTGCCTGTAACCCAACAGTGCCATCATCGAGATAGCCCGTCAGCACGATTCCCATGACCCTCGGACCATAGGCGCGAGCCGCAGACCGAAATAAAGCGTCGATCGCGGGTCGAAAGCGGTTTTCTTGCGGTCCGCGCACAACCCGCAGTGAGTCTTGATTGACTAGCAAATGGTGATCGGGCGGAGCCACATAAATGCGCCCTTTTTGAATCGTCTCGCCATCGACTGCGTGAGAGGCTGGAAGCGAGCCAACATCGGCAAGAATTTTCGGGAGGATACTGGGCTTATCGGCGGCGAGGTGTTGCACAATGAAGAGTACCGCATCCAGGTCAGTCGGCAGCGCACCGACGATCGCACCCAGTGCTTTGAGTCCGCCTGCTGAAGTGCCGATCACAATCATGTCATGTCCAGTCATTAGTCATTCCTCACTCGTTCCGCTAAAGCCGCAACCATCAAGATCAATTGAGTTGGCTCAATGGGCTTTGCCATATGCCTTTGGAAACCAGCAGCGAGCGTCTGTTGCTGCTCTCGATCGCTGACATAGGCAGTAAGCGCCGCTGCTGGAATCTGTCCCCCAGCCTCAGCGTCCAGTGCTCTCACTTGACGAATCAGGGAGAACCCATCTTCATCGGGCATCCCAAGATCGGCTAGCAGCACCTTATAGCTGCCAGGAGAGGCAGTCAAAGCAGCGATCGCTGCCGCTGCCGAGGTCACGGTAACCACTACCGCTCCCGCGTCTTCCAAAGAGAATTTCATCAGGTCGAGGTTGTCCTCGTCGTCATCAACCGCCAGGATACGTAAACCTTGTAAGAGAGACTCCTGACTTGCTACAGCAAGAGACTCTGCTGCCATAGCCTCTCGCTCACTCGGTAAAGTCAACTCTAGAGGCAGCGATCGCAGGGGCAAGCTTACGGTCATTGTCGTTCCTTGTCCTTCGCCAGGACTTGCTGCCTGCACTGTGCCGCCATGAAGCTCTATGATATGACGGACAATGGCTAAGCCCAATCCTAGCCCTTGAGTGCTTTTGCTGGTGCTGGAGTCGCCCTGACGGAAGCGATCGAACACGTAAGGAAGTAAGTCTGCTTGGATGCCTTGTCCAGTATCGCTGACTCGCAGTTCAGCCTGCGTTTGTACAGGTGCCACCGTAACTTCCACTCGTCCACCGGGTGGCGTAAATTTAAGCGCGTTGGAGAGGAGATTCCACAGGACTTGCTGCAAGCGATCGCCATCGCCCAAGACCGTCGCAGAGGTTAATTGTGAAACGATTTGAATGGATTTTGTTTCGGCAGAGAGCTGAACGGACTCGATCACGCCATTGACAACGGAGACCAGATCAAGCGTCCGTGTGTTGAGATGCAGCTTGCCACTGGTAATGCGTGAAAGATCCAGCAGATCCTCGATGAGTTGAGTTTGTGCCCTGGCGCTGCGCTCCATTACCTCTAAGGCGCGAGTCACGGTTGCTTTGTCTAGCTGCCGAGTGCGGAGAAGTTGTGCCCAGCCCAGCATGGTATTGAGCGGGTTACGGAGTTCATGCGAGAGATTCGATAGGAACTCATCTTTGGCGCGGTTGGCAGCTTCGGCTTGTTGTCGGGCAGACTGTTCCTGACTCAGTAGCTGCGCTCGCTCCGTTTCAAACTGCTGACGCTCGGTAATGTCTTCGAGCAACAGCAAAATCAGGTCGGCGTTGTCTGCTTGTGGGAGCTTGCACCCATTCAGCAGCAGTGTTTTTGGCCCCAGCGGCTCGAAGGTATGCTCCACCTCCAAATTCTGCACCTGACGCTCGTGGGTCAGCACCTCTGCCAACAGCGATCGCAGTTGGGGCAGACTCCATTGCCCCTTGCCTAACTCAAACAAGAACGGGTGTCCGGTGGCAGCCTCAGCCACCTGAAACAGATCGTAGAACGAGCGATTGGCAGTCTGCACCCGTAAAGCGGCATCCAGCACGACCAGCGGGGTTTGCACAGTCTCAATGATCGTTTCCGCATGGTTCCGGGCGACCTCTAGCGTGGCGGCATGGCGTTTGAGCGCGTCAATATCCACAAACACCAGCGTCACGCCGTCGATTTGGTTTTCGGTGTTGCGATAGGGACGGATGCGGAGGCTGTACCAGTAGCCCGCTTGCGTTTGAATCTCTTGTTCTTGGGTGTTGAGCGTTTCCAGCACCTCTAGAAGCATGGGTTCGAGCTGGGAAATGTCAAAACTGGCGGTCAGGTCGCTGAACGGTCGTCCGACATCCGTGGGAATGAAACTAAAGAGTCGCTGGGCGGTGGGTGTAAAGCGGCGAATCCCTAACTCATTCGTCAGCATGACAATGGGGACACTGATACTGGTAAGAAAATTGTTGAGGTCGCTATTGTCGCGGTTTTGTTGCAGATTGCGGCTAAGCAGCTCGTCGTTAGTGGTGGCGAGTTCTTCATTGGTGGCTTGAATCTCTTCTTTCGCCGTTTGGAGTTCTTCATTCGTGCTTTGCAACTCCTCGTTGCTCGAGATAATTTCTTCGTTCGCCACGCGCAGACTTTGGTTGAGATGGTCTTGCTGCTGAATGACCGCTTGCAGATGGGCTAGAGCCGCGAGTTCTCGTTGGGTAGCACCTTCCAGCGCCTGCCGCAGCTGTGCCAGCTCACGCTCTAAAGCGGTTGGTGCCAGGCTGCCCCCCGTTACCGGGCTGAGGGCATCCAGCGGTGGCACGGTCTCCAAAAGCACCAAAAAGTAGAGCGCTTCCGCCAGAGATGGACGGAAGGGCAGCACTTCCAGATTGAGCCGGAGCGAGCGCTCATCGGCTTCCAGCTTAATGTGTTCTTGTCGCACCGGCACCTTTTGAGTCTGTGCCTGATAAAGCGCCGTGCGCAGCGCGATCGCCAAGCCTTCCCGTGCCATCAACAGCAGGTTGAGCGCCGTGGTGCCAGGGGTTAGCTTCAGGTAGGGATCGAGGTCGCCCCGCAGTTGTAAAATCTGCATCTGGTCATCGACCACAACCGATACCGGCGCATAGCGGTTGGCGATCAGTTGATCCACTGATCGCGCCAAATCAACGGGGGCAAGGCTTTGGGGGACTTGCGGCTGTCTCTTGGTTGTGGAGACGGACTGAGCGCTCGGCGTAAACGAAAGTAAGGGACGGGTCAGGGTTAACTTGCGGGCATAGATCTTGCAGGCTTCATCGACGGGCGTAAACAAGGCTGAGGCGTTTTTGACGCTTTCAGACGTGCCCAGCAGCAAAAAGCCCGCTTCGTTGAGGCTGTAATGAAACAACGACATGATGTGTTCTTGCAGCGAATCGCCTAAATAAATCAGCACGTTGCGGCAGCTAATCAGGTCGAGATTGGAGAATGGTGGGTCGCCGCCTAAGTTATGACGCGCAAAGACACAGAGTTCGCGGACGGCACTGCTAATTTGATAGCCCCCCTCTGGCAGCGAGACAAAGAAACGGCTTTGGCGCTCCTGTGAAACGCCTGCCATCTGGCCGTCTAAGTAGCAGCCTGCTCTGGCTTTGCGGATGGCCGTTTCGCTGATGTCGGTGGCAAAAAGCTGAATGGGCGGGACGATCGCCCGGTCGTCGAAAAACTCGATTAAGCACATGGCGATCGAGTAGACTTCTTCGCCCGTAGAACAGCCTGCGATCCAAACCCGCAGCGGCACATCGCTCGCTTTCTTTTGGCTAAGCTTAGGAAAAACCTGCGCCTTCAAGGCTTCAAAGATTTCTGGATCTCGAAAGAAGCTGGTGACGTGGATGAGAATCTCTTCGTACAGGGCTTGAGTTTCACCCGGATGCGCTTGCAGATATTGGGCGTACTCTTCCAGGCTCTCCAGCTTATGCAACAGCAGCCGTCGCTGGAGGCGGCGATCCAGGGTAGTCGGTTTGTAGTGGGTAAAGTCAATGCCAGTCGTTGTCCGCAAAAGCGCAAAAATTGTGGTCAAAGGATCGCCCGGTTCAACCGGCAACTCCTTCACTACCTGCATCGGCTCGGAGTAAGACAGAAAGGGACTGTGACTAAGCTTTGTGATCTCTGCGGCAATGGTTTCAGGCGGCAACACAAAATCCACATTGCCAGTAGCAACCGCAGTATTCGGCATACTGTCGAATTTAGCCGTATCTTCGCATTGAGCAAACGTCACACCACCAGCAACCTTGACGGCTTTCAGCCCATGCGAACCGTCGCCATCAGCACCCGACAGCACCACCGCGATCGCTTTATTGCCGCGATCGGCGGCTAACGACTCAAAAAACGCATCTCCCGGATGGTATTGGCCCTTGATCTTCTGCCGGGGAGCGAGCTGGAGCAGTCCGTCTACCAGCGTCATTTGGGTGTTAGGCGGAATGACATAGACCAAATTGGGTTCCACCATCATCCCGTCTTGCGCCTGCTGCACCCGCATGGCGGTGACTCGGTCCAAAATTTCGGACAGTAGGCTTTCGTGGTCGGGGGCTAAATGTTGAATCAGCACAAACGCCATGCCTGTATCGGTCGGCAAGTGGCGGATGAGTGCCGTAAACGCCTCTAGCCCTCCAGCGGAAGCGGCGATCCCTACCACCGGAAAGGGAGCATCGGTTTTGGCTGGCTGATTGAGTGCAGCGCTCACTTCAGCGATGATCGCTTCGGTTGTCTGTTCTGGAGTGGGCGACTCAGAGGTCATGAATGCTGTATGCCTTTAATAGGTTTTGGGAAAATACTGCTCTAGCCAGCAATGAGCTGCTGCTTGGTCAGCCTCAAGGGCAGATTGGCTCATTTCCAGCAGCAGCGCTTTGATTTGTCGGCTGGCTAACGGCATGGGTTGAGTGCGCTTGTTCTCCCAGCGGTTGACTGTCACCACCGTCACGCCCAACCGGGCAGCAAACTGCTCTTGCGTCAGACCACACAGCGAGCGCAGGGGACGAATGAGGGCATTCATCTCAGCGCCACGGGTGCTAGCTTGGCTCATCGTTCTGTGCCACCGATAGTTTTTTTGACCTTAACACCTGATACGTCATTTGACTCTCTCTCAAAAGGGGTGCAGTGCTTTGTCCCCGCTGCCGTGGCGATGAGCCGAGACCCGGTCTTGCTCTGACGCCTGCCATGTCCCTCACTGCTGCTGCGGCTGAAGGCAACAAAAGCAAAGCTATGGCGGCGAGCAGGGCTACAAGGGGTTAAACTCAGCGGAGCAGTCACCCACCCCGCTGGTCTCCAGAACCGTGCTTGAAGTGTTAACCTCACACGGCTCCTCAGTGATCTGGTGCTTGTCATGCATACCTGTCAGACCAGACGATGATGGAGCGATTGCTCTTTCTAGTCCAGTTTTTGTCACATGGCAGTGTCGATGGAGTAATTGAAGGTTTGTGTAGACAGCCTTGCCGCCTTGTGAGCGCGCTAGGATGTGGTCAAGCTCCCATCGGTCTCCATCCTTGAAGAACAGTCCAC
>JBBSHC010000189.1:0-6623 GCA_038253425.1 Leptolyngbyales cyanobacterium
CCTCGTTTAACTAAATCCTGGTAGTGCAGGTGCATGACATCGGGATCATCATGCTGAATGGGCGTTTGACTGGTGATCACTTGTAACCGTGATCGCCCTTGAGCTGCCGCCCGTCGCTGGTCTGATGCTACATTCCAGGCAATGCGGTATAGCCAGGTCGAAAACTGAGCCGTCTGACGAAACTTCGGTAAGCCCTTCCAGGCACGTAAAAACACGTCTTGCACCAGATCATCCAACATTGATGGATCACAAAGCTGGTAGAGAATCGCTCGCACCCGTTGCTGATGGCGACGATAAAGCAGCCGAAAGCTCTGCGTCTCTCCTTTAAGACACTGCTGCACCAGGTAATGATCGGATTCACCCTCCGGGCGATCGCTAGAGGCAGTTGGCACAACTAACACCTGGAAAGCTCACTCCATCCATTTTGCCGTTCCAAAAACTAAGACAGTCCATGCCGCCAAAAGGTTCAATGCAAGGCATAACGCGACATCAGCAAAAAGGATGATTCCTGCAATCAGTACCCGTCAAACGGTCAATCAAGCAACCCATCAAACGGTAGTAGTAACCCCGATCGTAAAAGGGTAAAATCTCGCCATAGAACACGCTCATGCAGCAGGGCAAAGAGATTGGGGGTTAGACGCTAGAAGTGCTCGATCATTCCGCCGCTCCGCGTCTTTCTTCTGACTGTTTAGCCTACACTCTGCACTCCTTATGTCCCATCCTTTAACCCAACACGTTGTTCTCATCACTGGTGCTTCTGCTGGCATTGGCGCAGCACTGGCGAAGGTTTTGGCAGACCGTTTTCCAGGTATTCGACTGGTGCTGGCAGCACGAAATAGTGCCAAATTAGACGCGATCGCCACCCAGTGCCGTACAGCGGGTGCGGCGGTGTTAACTGTAATGACTGACCTGGGGCAAACCGATGAGGCGATCGCGCTGGCAGAAAAAGCGCTGCACCACTTTGGTCAGGTCGATGTTCTCGTCAACAATGCGGGCTACGGGCAAATGGGACCGTTGGAGCTAGTGCCCATCAAAGCCTGTCAACGTCAGTTTGAGGTCAACCTTCTAGGACCGCTGGCACTCACAAAAGCACTCATTCCCCAGATGCGCGATCGGGGCGGTGGACGCATTATTAACGTGAGTTCGTTGGGCGGTCGCTTAGCCTTTCCGATCGGCGGACTCTATAGCGCCTCTAAATTTGCCCTGGAAGCGCTGAGCGACGTGCTGCGGATGGAACTGGAACCCTTCAATATTTTGGTTAGCGTAGTTGAACCGGGTCCTGTCAGCACCGAGTTTATTAGCGTCGCGGGCGAACAAACAAAGCTGGCAATCCTCGATCCAGAAACGACCCCGTATCGTGCGGCACTTAAAAAACTAGAAGGACTGGAGCAACAAACGAGTGGGAACGCCTGGACTTCGGAGCAGGTTGCCGATGTCATCATCAAAGCCATGACTGCAAAACGTCCTCGACCCCGTTACGTAGCGGCTACAGGTGGCTCGATTCTCTTGTTTATCATGCGACGGGTACTGCCTACCTGGATGGTGGACAAGTTCTGGCAAAAGTTTTATGGCATCGACCTGGTGGCAAAGGAGTGGGAGCGCCGGGGAAAGGGCACAACTGAGGAAGTAAGAGAGTAAGGTACTATCACTTCAAGCAAGCCGACAGCAGCCGAGTCCAGCTAGTTACGGTAACGCACAGCCACGCTTTACGCATAGACACGATCACGCATCGCTGCCAGAATGCCTTCAAACAAATGGATCCCATCCACACCACCGAGTAGTGGATCAGAGGCACGTTCTGGGTGCGGCATCATGCCCAAGACATTCCCTTGACGGTTGCAGATGCCTGCAATGTTGTTCAATGAGCCATTGGGGTTGCTAGATGAATCAGTGTTGCCAGCGGCTGTGGCATAGCGAAACACAATTTGCTGGTCTGCTTCTAGTGCTGCCAGTGTTTCAGCATCCGCGTAGTAATTGCCTTCACCGTGGGCGATCGGCAACGTGATCACTTCATCCTTTTGATAGTGTTGCGTCCAGGGCAAATCGGTTCGTTCCACCCTTAACGGCACGCGATCGCAAATAAAATGCAAGTCTCGGTTGCGTACCAACGCCCCTGGTAACAGTCCCGCTTCAGTCAGCACCTGAAACCCATTGCAGATACCCAGTACAAGTTTGCCTTGTTCTGCGTGTTTCACTGTTGCCTGCATTGCCGGAGAAAAACGTGCGATCGCGCCACAGCGCAAATAATCACCATAGCTAAAGCCCCCCGGCACCACGATCACATCCAGATCAGCCAAATCGCTCTCTTCATGCCAGACCATGCGCGTTGGCTGCTGTAATAGGGCTTGCGTCACATATGCAACGTCGCGATCGCAGTTTGAACCCGGAAACACAATGACCCCAAATTTAACCATGACTTTTTACTGATTGTCCGACGGGATTCCTGCTTGCTGAAACACTTGCTCTACGGTAAATTCTAAGCCTTCAAAGAGTGCATCCGTAAGCAATGTATCACCCCTATAGGTTTGCGGTGGCGCATCAGGGTAAAACACTGTGATACTTCTGGCTTTACTATCGACGACCCAAACCCGCGACACGTTTGCATTGAGATAATCTGTTGCTTTGGCTGCCACTTGTCCAAACGTTTGCCCTGGTGAAATAATTTCGATCGCCAGATCGGGCGGTACAGAACAAGCGCCGTCGTTCGCCCAGTCCGCAGGCAACCGCTCACAGGAAATGTATAAGAGATCTGGGGTTGGCACCCAATCGCATCCTTTGCGCGTTAACGTAATTGCCAGTTCTGGACAAACTTCTCCCCGTCCTGCGCTCCACGCATCAAGTAAATAAAGAAATGTCCGAGTTAGTTTGGAGTGATTTTTTTTTGGAGACATTTTGGGGATGATTTTCCCTTCCACTAACTCGTAAGTAATATCGTCCTGGTCGGGTGGGAGATCCAGAAATTCCTGGAGCGTTAATTGACGCTTTACTTGAATGACCATAGCGGCTGGTGAACCATCATGTTAGCTCTATTGTAGATGGCTCAGGCTTGATGCAAAACGAGCCGATTGCCGTCAGGATCATATGCGTAAATTTCCTTGCCATGAGAAGCAGTCAATACTGCTCCAGGGGGCGGATAGCCGAGTTGCGTCAAGTGCGCGATCGCAGCCTCCAGATCTTCTACCTCTAAACACAGGCTCATGCCAATCGTAGAGCTTTGAGTTGAGAGTTTTGAGTTGAGAGTTTCTTTAGGGCGAAAGATCCCAAGTTTCAAAGTGGCTAGCTGGAACTCAGCGTAAATGTTAGGGCGTAATTCTACAGGTTGCAGATTTAAAAGCTGACTGTAGAACTGCACTAACGTGTTGAAGTTCGGCGTTGCCAGGGTTAGTAAGGCAGAAGTATAGCGAAGAGACATCAACCAGACTCCGGTAGAATAAATTTAATCTTACAGTTTGATAGTACAGGGGGAAATGAGTATGGCGGATACTCTAAAGTGGACACCCGAAGCAGAAGCAAAGTTTAAGAATATTCCGTTCTTTGTACGCACTCAAGCACGATCGCGTGTCGAACAACTGGCGCGATCGGCAAATCTGGATACTATTACCGTCGAGATTGTCGAGCAAGCACGGTTAGAGTTTGGGCAGTAACGCGTTCTCAGCCTGAGTCTTTACCAAGCTGTTTGTCTCTGGCTATGCGTCTCATTTCCACTTTAGTGAATCAGACGCCCTAGCGAATCAGGCGATAGATCGTACTATGTCCGCCGTAGTAACCGCCAAAATCAGTATCAGACTCCCACCGAAACATTGCTCTTGAGGATGAGTTTGACAGCACGCGATCGCACCCATCATTCAGCCCAATACCGATGTGTGCCTCTCCATAAGCAATGACCAGATCGCCAGCTTTCGCGTCTGCTTGTGAAACCTGCTTGCCACGTCCATTTTGCAAAGCATCCAGCAGTGAAGGAACGTAGTTGGGATTGTCGCCCAATGGTGTTATGCCCGCTTTGCTAAGCACACGATTGACTGACCACGCACACGCAGTATTGCCGCCATCAGGACCATCCGCAGTACACATGCCACGCAAGCTTTCAGCAGCCGTGAAGATGGCAGTATTCAAATCTGCGATCGGTGCTGTCTTGCTGCTCTCTGTCACCAATTCGTGAAAGTACACACCTGCTGTTTGTGGTCCAATCACACCGCTATCAGCGCCAGTATTTTTCAAACGGTGGTGCTCTTTAAAGACGCTAACCCCTGCTGCTGAGAGGTCAAAGCCCTGTTCCTTACAAAGTTTAACGAACGCAATCAAGGTTTCCGGCTCGATCGCACTTGGTTTCCCTAACTTCATCACCTGCTTGAGTTGGTTAACTTGTTCAACTGACAAGTTCTTGAGAATGGCAAACGCATAGCTCTCTTCCAGCGACAGCGTAGTGGTATCAATGTTCTCGATCGCGGCAGTAACCATACTTCACCCCATAATCTGTATTGCCGACGCCTGTGTTGCCTAACCTGACTGCGTGGACATTACTAAACGTGTTACGACCATAATGCCCCGTTCCCGTAAAAAAGATTTATCGCATAGAAAAATTAATATGAATGCGTCAGACTGGCTAAAGCAGCACCTGGCAACTTCTCGCACTTGTTAGCAATGCTGGGGAACTGCACAAAGAAGCTTACCAACGCAGCGGTTATCTACATTCTTCTAATGCCTGAAGGACCCGAAATAAAACAAGCGGCAGATGCGGTTGCAAGAGCGATCGTGCAAACCCCGTTAATCAGCATCTCCTTTGCCTTTGAGCACCTCAAACCCTATGAACAAACGCTCGTTCAAGAACAAATCTGGGCAGTACAGGCAAAAGGTAAAGCCATGCTGATTCGTTTTGCCAACCAACTCAATATCTATAGCCACAACCAGCTTTACGGCAAGTGGTACATCCAAAAAGCCAATGCCTACCCAAATACAAACCGCCAACTCCGACTGGCAATTCACACCCAGAAAAAAGCTGCACTCCTTTACAGCGCCTCAGATATTGCCGTGCTTGCAGATGAGGATCTCGCCATCCATCCGTTTTTGAGCCGTCTGGGACCCGATGTACTGGACGATGCTACAACGTTGGAAGAAGTTCACGATCGCTTGTTAGACAAACGCTTTTACCGCCGTGGGCTGACGGGTCTTTTACTCAATCAGGGCTTTTTGTGCGGCTTGGGCAACTACTTACGCAGCGAAGTGCTGTTTGTCGCCAGGGTTCATCCCTCACTGCGACCTGTAGACTGTACGCCAGAGCAGCTTCAGAACTTGGCAGCAGGCGCGATCGCGGTCAGCCGCCAGTCTTACATCACTAAAGGCATCACCAATGATCTGACCATTGCTGCACAACTGAAGGAGCAAGGCTTTTCTCGCCAGCAGTACCGTTTCTACGTCTTCAACCGTGATGGCAAACCCTGCTATCTCTGTGGCACCGCTATCTTCAAAGACATCGCAGGCGGTCGTCGTATCTACTACTGCCCCCACTGTCAGGCGCTTTGATGCTTGAACCTTTGATGCTTAAACAGAAATTTGCTACTTGAACACAGGTAACTAAAAGCCCACGACTGCCTCTACTACTCGCTGCGAGACAAAGGGTAAAATGGCTTCATTCTGGCTGTGCGCTGTGCCTTCGGTGAAAACTACCAGCAGATAGGGACGGGCATTGGGGAGTTCAATATAAGCAGCATCATGGCGGACACGGCTCATCAGTCCTGCTTTTGACCAGATGTGCCCGTCTAACGGTAGCCCTGCACCCAAAAAGCCTGTGACTTGATTTTCAGGATCAGCGGCTAGATCGGTTGGGTTAAGCGATCGCCGCATGAGTTGCATCATGGCTTGCGATCGGGCTGCCGATACTGCCACTCCGCCGATTATGCTATGCAGCAGTCGCGCGGTTGCGATCGTGGTCAGCATATTGCGGTTCTCCATCAATTCGCCCAAAAAAGTTCGCTCTCGACCGTAAGCACCATCACACCAGGTTTTTTGGTTGACATTGATCGTCTCAAGCTCTGTCCACCCTAGAGACTGAAAATAGCGATTCACCAGATTACGCTGCTGTTTCCACGTTTCAAAGGGAGCCGCAGGCAAGTCAGGACCACTGGTGGTTCCAGTCAGCACATCTACTACCAGGCTTGTAGGGTCATTACCAGACTCGACAATCATATCTTTGATCGCGCGATCCAATTCCGACGATGGCTGGGTCATGCCTTGCTCTAGCCATTCGTGAATTGCCACTAAATAGAACAGCTTGACAACGCTGGCAGGATAGATGCGCTCGACACCCCGATAACTGAACCCACGCGGGGAGTACTGCCAAAATTCCTCCGCACTCAGTGCGCCTCCTGTGTTGATGGGGGCAGGTGGATCGTAAACGAGCCACGTCATCGCTATCTGATTGCGGGCTAACCCAGGAAACTCTGCCCAAGTAGCCTCCAGAATGCGATCGCCCCATTCTTCCAGTTGCTCATCTTTATGAAAAAACATTCACTCAGCCTCACCTCGCGTCCTTAAACGCATTCATTCAAAACTTACAACCCAGAAGTCAGGAGTCAGAATTCAAAACTCAGAATTCAAAACTCAGAATTCAAAACTTTACTTACCCC
>JBBSHC010000190.1:0-6622 GCA_038253425.1 Leptolyngbyales cyanobacterium
CTTATCTGATCAAAGGTCGTGGCGGCAGCCTGGATGTCATTAAAAAGCGAATGCTGAACCTGGAGTTTCGGGATGGTTACTGGCAGGGACATTTGAAAGGCGATCCGTACGATTTCCTTGCCAGTCTGAGCCTGATGGGTGCCCAGATTATTGCGGTGAGTCTGGCACGACCCTCGCTGGAAGAATTTTTTATGCAGCAGCTCAACGAGCGAGGCATTCATACCAGTAGCTAATCTCACCAGTAGTTAGTCAACGCAGGGGGCGGCAGCACCAACCTCAATCAGCGCCTCTCTCCTGTGACGGATGTATTCCCACTGCTTACCCCTTATTTGTAAAGTGGTAGCGCTATGAGAAGTTGAGAGAAAATATGGCAAATCTTGTGGAAACAGCCGCTAGTGCGGGCACTTTTAAGACTCTGCTAGCAGCCGTAGAAGCAGCGGGACTCAACGAGATCTTGAATGGTGAAGGTCCATTGACTGTGCTTGCGCCTACAGATGACGCCTTCGCCAAGCTACCTAAAGCCGATCTCGATGAACTGCTACGAGACATCCCTAAACTAAAGCGAGTGATCATGTATCACGTGCTCTTTGGCGATGCGAGAGCAGAAGATTTAGCCCAAATTGACGAAGCACCGACAACCGAAGGGTCAGTGGTAGCAGTTAACCACACCGCTAGTGGCATTAAAGTAAACGATGCGACTGTAGTTAAAATGGATATTTTGACGGATAACGGCGTTATTCACGTGATTGATACCGTCTTGATGCCTGCCATGCTGGTCGGTCACTCGTAGAAACATAGCCTTCTGGTCTTTTTACAAGTTCCGCGTTTCTAATGTCCTTGAGAGGCGATCGAGGGCAGCGATTGTTCTCTCTTGGGCGACCACGGCTGCATCGGGCACCACCGCTTCTGTTACGGCTTCTTGCCGAAGAAACCGTCGTTTTGCCTTCTCAAAGGCTCGAATTGCCTGTAAAATGTCGAAGGCAATCTCTAGATAGTTAATGACGGCAGTAAGAAACACACCGTTTTTAATGCCGTTGAATGACAGTTTTTCAATATCATCCGCGCCGATCGCACTGAGAGCAGGACTTAAAAGTGCTGGTGTAATAATGTCTTTCACAAATGACTCAACGATTTTGCCAAAGGCACCGCCAATGATGACCGCAACGGCTAAATCAATGACATTGCCCTGCATAATGAATTTCTGAAAATCAGCCCAAAAGCCGCTACTGGTTCGGGTCATAAATGCTCCTTCTCTCCTGCGCCCATCACGTTAGGTTTGGTTGCATTGTAGGGCAAGCTGCTTCGGAGCAACACGCTGAGAGCCTGTAAAGAAATAATGCATGGAGTCTAGCCGTCGTTAGCGGTCAGCGGAATGCTTCTAGCCAATTCTGAGGATGGACTAACAGTCGATCGTCAGAATTAGCTACTATAGAACTAAGACGGAATCATTCCGAGATTCAGACACTCGCTGCGGGTAACAGATTCATGACTGCTGAGGTTTTGGTTGAGAAAAAGAAACTAGCGAAGCCCCCTCTAGAAATTTATCGGTTGGGCGATCGCGTGCTACGCCAGCCTGCCAAGCGGATTGCTAAGGTTGATGCAGAGGCTAAGCAGCTCATTCGTGACATGCTGCAAACGATGTATAGCGCTGATGGCATTGGGTTGGCGGCACCGCAGGCGGCTGTTAATAAACAACTGATTGTCATTGACTGTGAACCCGACGAAGCGGCGACACCACCATTGATCTTAATCAATCCGGTTGTGAAACAAGCCAGTCGTGATCTGGCCGTGACGCAAGAGGGTTGCCTGAGTATTCCTGGCGTTTATCTGGATGTGAAACGTCCTGCCGCGATCGAACTCTCCTACAAAGATGAGCAGGGTCGTCCCCAGAAACTAGCGGCTACGGGCTTGTTGGCGTGCTGTATTCAGCATGAAATTGATCATCTGAATGGGGTGCTGTTCGTTGATCGGGTAGAAAATCCGCTGCTCTTAAATGAAGCACTGGCAAAGCACGGCTTTTCGGCGCAGGCAGTAAAGTCGATCGCGTAAAACGTTAAGAGTCTTGCGCTTTGAGTTTGGAGTAGTGCAAACTGAATGAGCTTAAGTGCCAACTTGATAGACTTTAAGCCTGTTCAACCTCAGTGTTATGGGATGAGACTAGCGTGACTCCAAAGAGTGGTGTGTTTCTAGGTGGATCGTGCATTACTGCGATCGCAGCCGTTGGCTCAGTGTTTGAGCTGTCATCGGGTGAGCCTCAGTTGGGCAATGTGTTAACTGGAATCATTCTTGCAGTGAGCCTTCCCCTGGTTGTCGTGTTTTTTCTGGCAGCAGTGCGGGATACAAAAGCAAATCAGTAGACCGAAGCTAGCGTGTAAAGTGTAGGGTGGAGAGAACCGGAAACGCAGCTACCATTCTCAGGTAACATTTAATACCTTGTACCCTTCGCAAGATTGCTAGAATCCCCCGACAATGACGGGAACGGATCGCCACACACCATTTTTGCGGCTGTTGCCCTCTAGTGAGAACGCTAGAGAACAGCCCTCTTATCCGCTATCGACGACGGAACCTGTTGTGTTGGGACGTGATCCCCGCTGTCGAGTCGTGCTAGATCCGTTCGTGCATCGTTCTGTTTCGCGCCGACACGCGGAGGTTAGCCCCGTTTTAGGGTTTGAATCACCCGATGGCTCTCGCTTTTGGCAAGTACGCGATCTGGGCAGCGCCAACGGTACCTTTCTGAATGGAGAACGGTTACAGGATAGCCAGGTGCTACAGGCGGGCGATCGTATTATGTTGGGGCAGCAGGGTCCTGAGTTTGTCTTTGAGTGCTTGTCTGCTGCTGATCTCGCGCGATCGGCATCCCAAAATCCATTTGCTCCGGCTGTCCCGGCGGTTAGTCGTCCCGCTACACCTCGTCGTCCACAGCCGTCTGTCGCCAATCGGATGGCAACTACCAGTCCCCCACGGCAGCGTGAACCGGATGCCATTAGCCTGACACAGCTCTTTCCTATTCTGTCTACAGGGCGGCAACTGACTCATAAGGCGTACCTGTTACCAGGCGGCATTACGGTTGCGTTTGTAGTGCTGATGTTTATTGCGGTTGGTAATGCGATCGCGTTCAATATGCTGTTAGCAGCATATCTGGCAGGAGCCGCGTATTACTTTATCTACCAACTCTGCGGTAAGCGTAAGCCCTGGTGGATTCTCTCCGGTGCGGCAGTCATGACGATGCTGCTGCTGGTTAGCCCTGCATTGCAGCTCTTTGTTTTTGTGTTTCGGCAAGTTTTACCTGGCGATCTGCCGACAAACGATACTCCAGTAGCTTTGCCCCTGCTGCTGCTCAAGATGTTCTTTGGTGCCGGGTTGATGGAGGAACTGCTCAAAGCGATTCCAGTCCTTGCTGCCTATGCACTCGGTACCCAGTTGCGATCGCCCTACCGGGAACGCCTCGGTGTTTGGGAACCGCTGGATGGCATTTTGCTGGGCAGCGCGTCAGCCGTTGGCTTTACCTTACTGGAAACTCTGGGGCAGTATATTCCCGATGTTTATAAGGCGACCCTTGCCTCTGGGGAAGACGCGGCTCAGCTTGCCAGCTTGCAACTGTTGATTCCCCGTGTTTTGGGTTCTGTTGCCGGACACATGGCATATAGCGGCTATTTAGGCTATTTCATTGGGCTAAGTGTGTTGCGATCGCGGCAACGCTGGCTTGTTCTCGGCATTGGTTATCTAACTGCTGCTGGGCTTCATGCGCTTTGGAACACGATGGGCAGCATTAGCCCAGTCTTTCTGGCGCTAGTTGGTCTGCTCTCTTATGCCTTTCTTGCTGCCGCCATCTTAAAAGCACGGGAACTATCGCCCACGCGATCGCAGAACTTTGCCACAAAATTCTATAAGTAAACGAGCTAACAGCCTAAAGGGGAACAAAGACTCAATCACTGAGCCTTTATCCTTTATCCTTTATCCTTTTCATTCAACTCTGCCAGGGCAAAACGAGCGATCGCTAAACTTAGACGAGCCTGCTCAACTTCAGAAAGCGCATTCCATTCAATAGTACGGACGCGATCGAGGGTCGATTCAATCGGTGAGTCGTTACCCCGCATGGCATACGCGAGGGGACGCGCCAAAACCTGTAAATCTTCTTCTGCCAGGTTGGGGAGGGCATCCTGAACACAGTGGACTAGTTGATCGGCAAGTGATAGTGAGCCAGCTACAACTTGGTGGGCACGGTTGGCGATCGCGGTCAGCAACTGCTGAGGCACACGAGCCGCAAAGCGCTGCACAAGCGTTTCCTGCAACGTGGCTGTTGCCCAAAGATCATCTACATGAGCAAAGAAGGCATTGGCACGGGTAGCAACCTCATCTACCTTCCAGTCATCCAGAGAAAATTCTTGCTCTAATTCAGTAAAGAAACTTTCTGCTTCAGGCTCTGCTGGGTTCCAAACATAGGGAATTTTGGCGTTTGGGGTTTCCGCAACCGTAAACTTGTCCTCTGCCAGCGGCTCCCCTGTTTTCCAAGAGCAGTCCGTACCGTCGGCGTGCAGCAGTGCTGCCCAGAGCATTTGCTCAACGTTAGACTCTAAATCTGCTTGATGGTCGGAACACATCGCCTTCTTTTCCATTTCGGGACTCCTGCATGCACTGAAACAATGACCTCGTTGGTGATACCTACAGGGCGATTGTAGCCAGTTCCGCAACTCAATCTAATTTACGTTATTTTGCCAAGAAATACCCGATTCCAGCCGTTTTGTAGCAGTGCCTTACGCTTCAGCTTGACGGGTTGTAAACTCCAGGGCTTCGTTCTGGGAACTACCAAACTTTAAGTATGTACCCGGTTTCAAAGACACCTCCTGGCGGTGAACCTTGCGCCAGCCATTAAGCCCTACACCAGGCTCCAAAATCCAGGTGCCAAAGCGGGAAAAGTCTTCAAGGAAGTAGCATGGTTCGTTACTGTTGTTGGGCTGCGACTGACGACAAAAGATAATCGCGTGTTTGCGAGAGACACCACCCTGATCTTCCTGAAGCACCAGGTCGTTTTCTGCTCGATCTCTGCCGACTCGCATGAATCCGCCTTGAATTTGCCAAACCTTTGCTGTAGTGAGCGATCGCAGTGCGGCATCCGGTTTTTGTTGCCCCAAGCGCGTGACTGGTCCTGGCATGGCGGTCATGCTGCCTTCAATGGGCTTGAGCAATTCCCCTTCAAATTCAGGGTGCATATATAGCACGGGCAGTGTCCAGGCTTGCTGGTTGAAGCGATAAAGCGTGAGCAAGTGTTGGCGGGCGACAGCAACGGCCTGATCAATGGGTGCCCGACCCGATAGCGCTCTGGCGAAGGCTTGAATAAAACTCAACGCTTCTTCATCGGTAATCGAGTCACGCATTCCCAATACGGCTGGAATACCGTGGTGAATCAATACTTCTGCTAAACTGCTACGCGCGATCGCCCGCGATCGCACTGCATCTGGTGCTGCCGTAGAATCGATTGAAACCAATTCATGATCCGGTTGGGCACCCCAACAGGCATTGAAAACTGCCAGTTTTATCTGGCGTCGCGTTAACACCTGTGCGAGTTCAGTACCATTTAAGGTCATGTCGGGGCGTAAGAACAGCAGCCCTCCATCTGGAGCAGGAACGCCGTGTCCGGCATAGAAGAAAACGTTATACGACTGACTTTCAAGCTGACGAATCAAAGCAGCAGGCGTTGGCTGAACTAAGGTGTCAACCTGGCAGGGAGTCACGGTCGCACTACCGATGCCGCTACTACCGGAAGATTGCAAAATGTGCGCTAAAACAGTCGCTTCTTGTTCAAGCTGTAAGGTATTTGTTTCGTGCTGACTGTTAATCGCTGACCCCTCTGAAGTGCTCTGGTTTGGCTCTGAGTCCTGCCCAAGCACCAGTAAAATCTTGAGGTTGTGATCCGATCGCAACGGTGGCAACGGATGAACATCACTGGTTGTGCGGCTA
This sequence comes from Leptolyngbyales cyanobacterium, assembly GCA_038253425.1. Taxonomy (GTDB): domain Bacteria; phylum Cyanobacteriota; class Cyanobacteriia; order Leptolyngbyales; family Leptolyngbyaceae; genus Stenomitos. Next base: position 5,959 of record JBBSHC010000190.1, read on the forward strand.
AATAGCAGTTGCTGTCTGAGTGAGACTGCCTGTTTACCAGCCGCATCCTGCATAATCTCCCAGGGCAAGGCGATCAACTCTGGATCACGAATTTCTAAGCGTAAGCGCAGCGGCTTCGATTGCCCCATCGCAATGCCCTGACTATGGTTAAGGCTGCCTTGAATCGGACCATCAAATAACCACTGCCAGAGGTTAATGCCCAGGTTCTGCATCAAGCGACCTGACTGACTCACAGGTTGCCCTAACACAGGAGGCGTTTCTAACGGCAGGACGAGTTCAGGCGGAATTTCGTTGACCTGCGATACCTGCGGTACGTTTGGTAATCCTCTAGCAGAGAACAATTCTTGCCAAAGGTGCCAGAGCTGCTGAAGTGCATCAGACCAGAGGCAATCATGCAAAACATATCCCCCTGGATATGGGGCTTTGGTGACGTGGATGGCGAAGTGCTTGGCTGTTCGTAAGGGCGCGATCGCCACATTCAAGCAGGGAATTTCAGACAAAGACATTCCAGGGTTGGTGCTGTGCTAGACCCATCACAATATCAGGATTGTTTCACCAGTCTAGTCTTTGTTCGGACTAGTTGTTAGCCAGAGACACAATGAGATTCTCAAAAGAGTGGCGAAAGCTTGCGGAGAGAGGCATACGGAGCAGCGAAGGTAAGGGA
>JBBSHC010000191.1:0-6618 GCA_038253425.1 Leptolyngbyales cyanobacterium
ACTGGTTCAAGACCAAATCGTATGGTACTTTTATTGTCGGAAATCACCTTGTTAAGTATGAGGGGCTGCTGGCTGAAGTTATGCCCAATCCCTCTAAGCAACGGCAGGACAGGATTAACTTCTACCGTTTCCGCATACCAGGATACGCTTTTTTGATCAAAGTGGATCAACGTCCGTTTACTAAGGAGCTTCAACCACACATTCTTGCTCCAAAGTCACCATTACTTATCCCTGTAAGACAGTATCAGGAAAGTTCGGAGTATGACTCTCTAATACAAGTACGTGATCAAATTCCGCATCGCTGACATGAGAAGAATCTTCATAACATAATTACCACTGATCACTAGCCACTGACTTCAGCTTTATAGCTGATGGCTGCTATCACATAGAGGAACCGCCAAGCACTCTTGCCTTCATTCCTCATAGATACTCGTTGCAAGCCCTCGACGCTCTAGCGCTTGCACGAGGTTGTGCTCCTCAATAAGCTGCCTGTTCTCCGGTTTCCTTAACCAATCAACTAGAGCCTCAGTGGCAACATCGCTGAGTGTCCAATCCTTGCCAGTATTCTTGAGTGGCACAAGTGCCCTCACCAGAAAGTCTACATCGCGTGGAACTTGTGCCCTGAACTGGACGGGTTTAACTTGAGCCATTGCATCACAGAAACAAGAAATCATCCTTGCATGGAGAAATGGCTCAATATTCTCTTTGCGATATTGATATTCTGCAATATCGCAAAATATCAGTACATGGTATTGTGCTTCATAAGCATCACTCAAGAAAAATAAATTTCATGGGTGAAGTACCACATCGCTCTCGACATCAGGGCAAAAAAGGGAGTTGCCTTAACTGGCTTGAGTTGCCAAGACTCAAATGTTCTCAGTGCTAAAGCACGTTTCAATGCAGCTACATTGCTGCCATAGCGATCGCAGGCATATCCTTTTAGAGACCTGAATCGACGCGGAGCAAGGAAAGTAGAGGACAGTCCAGGTGCTGCCAGGTATGTACTCTCTTGTACCTGCCGTCTTGCCCCAGCCATTAGTCATTTTCCATGCAGCATGATTATTCAGATTGCGATCGAACGAAGATGCTTACAGCTAACGGATTCGCTTGCTGCCCTGGCTACGCTTGCCAGTTCGCGGTCTGATACCCGGCAGCGCTTTTTGAAGGAAATGGCTGGCAATATCACCGCCTATGCTCCCCTGCCGCCGTTGCAGATTGACTCCAATACAGTGCGAACCATCATCCAACAGGTGAGCGAGCAAGTCGTTTATCGTCCACTGGAAGAACTGCGCTACTTCTACTTCGTCTACTCTAGGGGAGCCTTCTTGCTCCCAGGGTATCCCCGACTGTACTGCATGGCTACGAGCAAACAGAATCTTTCGCCATCGAAGTCAGCGATCGGAGCCATTGGGGAGGGCGTAGCCGCCATCTTAAGTCAACGGCTTTACCAGGGTACAGTGGGGCTGGCACGTCCTTACCATAACTATCCCGACTTAGTGAGTACGGATCGGAAAACCACTCTGATGACTGAGGCAAAGGCAACAGTTGACTCCGTTCAGAGAATTAAAGAAGTGACCCAAGAAGAATTATTCCGCATGGCACAGCATGTGAACGCTTGCACCTCGCTCGATGTCAGACCTGTAGTTGGGCTGCTAATTGGCACAGCGCTCCTAGACGAAACCAGGTATCATGCCGTGATCACGGAGGTAAGGAAGTGATGGAGCGCATTGCAGTCTTGTCACGCGAGGAACTGCTCCTGCAAACACTCACTGAACTTATGCAGGAGATGGTAGCTGAAGGCTCAGACGACTACAGCATCCTCATTGAAGAAGTTTACGCTGAGTTCGTGCGAGAATTGCTGGTACGAGCGGCTGAAGCAGGGCAAGGTCGGGCAAAACCAGAGAGCCTCCTTTATCAAGTAAGCCATACCGTGGAGCTTCGTGTACAGGAGCGCTTAGGTGAAGTCAAATTCAACTTGCACAGGTACAAAGAAACGATTTGTGAGGCATTAAAAGCGCCTGCTAAAGAACTCTTGGCGCTACAAGAGGAGTTGAAAGATGCGAGAAGACGAGGAGATATTTCTCGTGAGCAACCAATCAACCGAGGCGAGCAAATTCCCTTTCAGATCCTTGAAATCGGTTTGAACCACAGTGAAGTGCAAGGACTCATCGCTTTACCTGCCAGCGATAGATGCTACTTAGATTTCAGCCAGGTTGCAGAAAGCTGCACTGTGCAAGGAAATTGGTTTCCCTTTGAGTTGATTGTCAAAGAACCTACCATTGGTGATTTAGTTTTTGTCGTTGACCAGGACGGCTCGATCAATATTCATACCGAAAACTTTCCGATTGAGACCTTAGATCGGACACGCAGCATTCTCAAGTATCTCGCAACAAGACTCTATACAGATGATATTGATGGCGATTCCGATCAGGTTGAGTTATGACCCGTTTACACAGACCAACATCATTCGGGCAATTTGTGGCAGATGCTTGAAAGTTCTTTCATAAAACTTTAACAATTTTCTTCTTGAGTCTGTTGTTCACTGTAGTTTGCGTTAAGCAGTGAAGTGGAGTGTAGTGGATACACACCCATGCTCATATTAAAACCCCTACCAAGTATAAGTTCTAGCGTTTTTGGGAACATAACGAGGTAGTGATGCTTGAAGTTACATGAGAAGCCAACCCAGAAGCCTTAGAGGATCTGAGTGCTTTCAAGGTGACTTAAATATCAAGTAAATTCGGCAATTCGTACAATGCAGAATTGCCAAAGTTGAAGAATTAGCCTAAAAGCTGGTTACGATCGCTAGGTTGCTGAAGCTGAGCAAGCACCAAGAACCTTTGATGGCTAGAAAAAATCAATCGACCCCGCCGCAAGCGGACGGGGTATGGAAGCAGATCTGCTTCCATACCTGAAGCTTCGGCTTGCAGTTTGCTCTCTTCGCCGCAGAGCGGCGAGGAATCTACCCGTACTAGATTGAACTGGAATATCGCGCTCAACGTAGAGAAAGAAGCCCTCAATATGATTGAAGGCTTTTATACGCGGGGTACAAAACCCATTAGCCTTGCTCAGTCTACCTAAGAGCGGCAAAAAGAACAAACGTACTAAAGCGCTTTCGCGTGTCAGGCAGGCTATGCGATCAAGAAGCTGAATCTACATTGAGCGTCTTGCAGCTCAGCAGCTCAAGACTTGACCACAGAAGGGGGGAAGCGGCACTAAATTGAGCAGGCGATCGCTGTGGTCTCGACAGAGTGTCGGTGCCACCATGCCAGAGCCAAATACGCTTCAGGTGCTAGCGCCTTTTTTTAGCCGCAGTAGACCGCCGTTTGTCCTGGGTCAAAGCACGCGATTATCAAATGACAGCTATCCTGGGCTCTTCCCAGGTTTTGGTGATCTGGGTTCCATAACGTCCTGAAACCCTAGAAGCTTTGTCGCTCCGCTTGGCGGTTACGCCTTTTTTCACCAAAAGCTCGGAAGAGCCAGATTTACGCCACCTCAAAGCGTTGGCATGGATGGTGAGAGCGTTAATCTGTAGCGGACAACTGAGCCTGCCCGCCTGGGAGCCCTATGTGCCGAGCCGAGCGACCCAGGCGCAAAGTGTGGAGCGCCGATGGCGACGGTTTTTAGGCAACCACCGAGTGCGGGTGAGTCGTATGTACGTGCCGCTAGTGCTGGCTGCCTTAAGCGGCTGGAGCCAGCATCGTTTGTATCTTGCCTTGGACACCACCGTGTTGTGGAACCAGTATTGTATGATTCACCTATCAGTTGTCTGCTGTGGGCGTGCAGTGCCATTGCTATGGCGAGTCTTGGAGCATGGCAGTGCGACTGTCGCGTTTAAGGCGTCTCAACCGTTACTGCGAAAAGCGCACTGGTTGCTGCGTCAGCCTCCCGATGTGATGCTTCTGGCAGACCGGGGGTTTGCCAATCATGAGTTGATGGGGTGGTTACAAGCGAGTCGGTGGCACTACTGCTTACGCTTACCCTGGGATGTCCTGTTGCACGGTGCCAGCAAGTATCCGAGGAGCGTTGGCGACTTGTACCCGCCATTGGCAGAAGCGCGCTTGTACCGCCAAGTGCGTTTATGGGCAGATGCGGTGTATCGCTATAATCTAGTCTTAGCAACCGTTCAGGGAGCCAAGGAAGCCTGGGCGGTGGTGACCGATGAGCCTCCCTCTTTGCAAACCTTGTGGCAATATACGCTCCGGTTTCAAGTCGAAGCATGATTTTTGGATAGCAAGTCAGGAGCGTTTGAGTTAGAGGATTCCCGTTGACGCTGCGAAGCCGCCCTGGAACGTCTCTACCTCGTTGCCGCTCTGGCTCTGCTCTACGCCACCACGCAGGGAATGTCTGTGCAAATCGCTGGCTTGCGTCAACAGGTTGACCCGCACTGGCGGCGGGGCCTGAGCTACCTCAAGCTTGGGTTGCGCTGGCTTCAGGGCGTTGTCCATCAAGGGCGGCAACTCCTGCGCCCGATTGCGTTGCTGCCACAAGACCCACAACCCTGTTTTGCCTCGAATCGCGCCGAGCGAGATTTTTATGACCAGTTTTGGTTTACTCGCATTCGTTCCCTAACCTGTAAGTCCTGATCTGCCGTTCATCTACTAAGATGTGTTAGGCAGTCAGGATTGAACCTCATTCCTTATGAGAGGGCATCCCCAAGGGCAAGCGAACTGTAAAAATGCTACCTTGACCCAACTCGCTTTGAACCTTGATATCGCCCTGATGGGAACGGGCGATCGCCTTGGCAATGGCTAACCCCAACCCGGCTCCGCCAGTATGTCGAGCGCGATCGCTGTTCACACGGTAGAACCGATCGAAAATGCGGGCTTGCTCTGCGGGCGCAATGCCAATGCCCGTATCTTGCACACGCGCTAGGGCTGAGTGATCATCCCGCTCCAAGATCACGGTCACCTTACCGCCAACAGGCGTATAGTGCAGCGCATTGGTAATCAGGTTTGCAAACAAACGGCAGAGTTGGTCTTCCTCCCCCATCACAACCAGCGGTGCCTGAACCTTGAAGTGGGTAGTGAGCTTGAGGGGTGCAGCGATTTCGAGAATGGATAGGCTTTCAACTAAATCACTGAGCAGATCATTCAGACAACAGGGGCGGTACTTTTCTGCTGAAGCCTTACGATCCACACGGGATAACAGCAAGAGGTCTTGTAACAGATGGGCGAGTCGTTGGTTCTGTCGTTCTACAACTGCCAGGGCTGTTTGTGCCTCCTGCTCAGAGGCACCCTGGACTGATTCAATGGTTGCCTGTATGGCTGCCACGGGTGTCCGCAACTCATGGGCAGCATCGGCAGTGAACTGTTGCATTTGACTGTAGGACTGATAAACCGGCTGCATCGCTAACCCTGCCAACCACCAACTAGCTGCCGCCACTAGCAGCATTGTCGCAGGTAGCCCGATCGCTAGCAGCAACTTCAGCGCGAAGAGATGGTCGTCATATTCGTTGAGCGATCGCCCCACTTGCATATAGCCCCAGGGGGTACCAGCGGCGGTCTTCAGCAGCAGCGAGACTTGACGGTAGCGGTCGCCCCTGTTGTCTTTTAACGTTTGCCAGTTGTTATCGTTCAGGGCGATGGGCAACCCTTGCGGTGGCATTCCCAGTAAGGCAATGTTGTGACCGGAGGCATCAAAGAAGCGCAGATAATAAGTGCCTCGCTGGACAATGCCCAGAATGTGTCGCCCCGAAAGTGCGGCTTGGTTGAAGCAATTTCTACCCACCACACACAGCCCTGGCAGTGCCTGCTCGACACTCGACTCGATTTGACCGGGTCGCTTCAGCTTGGACTCCAGATTGTCATGGAGCGTGCCAGAAAGTGACCCAAGTTCCTGCTCTACAGCGTGCCAGTGGGCATAGGACAATGTCTGCACGGTTGCCAGTCCAGACAGGCTCACAATCACACCCATCACCCCGGCGTACCAGCCTGCCAGTCGTCCACGCGTGCGGTTAAACAGCTTATTCTGATACATGCGGTAGGTTAAAACGGTAGCCCATCCCGTGAACGGTTTCAATGAGGTTGTCATAGCCTGTCTCCGCCAGTTTACGACGCAATAACCGGATCTGTGCCGCTACGACATTGCTGGTAGGCTCTGTATCCACTTCCCAGAGTTGATTGATCAGTTGTTGACTGGTCACGATCTGACTGGGGTGCTTCATAAAGTGCTCCAGCGTCTGAAACTCCTTTGTCGTCAGCGCGATCGGTTGTTTGCTACCCTGTGAGTCTTGGGTGTAAACCGTGCAAGTGCTGTAGTCAAGCATGAGAGCGCCAATCTGGAGTTGGGGTGATTGAAGCTGAGGCGATCGCCGCTGTAAGGACCGCATCCGCGCCAGGAGTTCCGCCATGCCAAAGGGTTTGACTAGATAATCATCGGCTCCCGCATCTAAACCCATGACTTTGTCTTCCATACTGTCTCTAGCCGTTAACAGCAGCACAGGTAAGGCATTGTTTTGCTCCCTCAACCGTTGGCATAGTTCCACTCCCGTTAGACCAGGCACCATCCAATCGAGAATTGCGAGTGTGTAGTGAACCCACTGGTTATTCAAATATTCCCAGGCTTCAGTGCCATCCTGCACCCAGTCCACAAGGTATTTTTCCCGATGCAGCACCCGCT
>JBBSHC010000192.1:0-6598 GCA_038253425.1 Leptolyngbyales cyanobacterium
AACATGGCATTCTCGGTGTTCCTGAAGCGCCGATCGCAGCTCTTTTAAGGAGGGCTGGTCACGGTTGTCTCCTTGCAAAAAGCGACAGTTGCGACCCAGCACCTCAGCGGCAGTGTAGCCTGTCATCTTTTCAAAGGCTGGATTGACATAAATGATGGGGTCATCCGGCTGGTTCGCATCGGTTAAAACAATGCCGTTACTGCTGGCAGCGATCGCCCGCTCCATGAGATGCAAGCGCTCTTCCGCCTGTTTACGCTCGATCGCTGTTGCCAACACGGTGGCGATCGCTTGCAAAAAATGCACATCATCCTGAGTGAAGCTCTGCTGCTGAGTGGTATATGCACCCAAGACGCCAAACGGATGCTCTTGCCCTGGTATGGCAACGCTAACGCCGCTTACAACTCGGTGGTTGTACAACAAGGGTGGTCCACTAAACCGCGTGTCGATCGGAAAGTCTTCCACGACGACAGGCTGTCTGGTAAGTAGGGCTGCACCAATGGGCGAAGTGCTTTGGGCGTTGACCAGGGCTGCACCAACCAGGTCTGCTTGCCAGCCCAGCCCTGCCTCAAGCATGAGTGTGTTTCCTCCAGGCAACCGTTTGAAAACGCCAGCATACGGTACGTCTAGCGTCTGAGCGATCAGGGTGGTTGCGGCAGCCATGAGGGCTGCTAAGTCAGAGCCTGCCAGTGCTTGTTGCCCTAGCGCCGCAATTGCCACCTGCTGCTGCGCGATCGCTTGAAGACGAGCCTCCGTCTGCTTGCGATGGGTAACGTCATGGAAAACGCTAACAAGCGCTGCATTCCCGTTAAAAGTGAGAAGTTTGCTCGAGACAGCGACCCAAAAGGGCGTGCCGTTTGCCTTTTTAGCGCGGACTTCATAGCTTTGCAAGCAGCCATCTTGCTTGATCTGGGTGAGCAGGACTGTGCGATCCGCTGGATCTGCATAGAACTCTAACGCTTTGCACTCCATGAGTGCGGTTGGTGATAGCCCAAACGTCGATTCTACTTGAGGGTTGGCGTAGAGGATGGTGCCATCGGTGATCCGACTAATCACCATTGCTTCTGGTAGTGTCTCGGCGATCGCGCGAAACCGCTCCTCACTTTCCCGCAATGCCATTTCTGCCCGCTTTTGCACAGTAATGTTGCGTTGGATCGTTGCTAAGCAGATGGTTTCACCCGTTTGATCGTGTTTGACAGCAAAACAACTCCGATGGACATCAATGCGATCGCCCGTCTTGAAATGGCACAGTTTTCCCTCGCTGGCGTGATAGCCCGTGGTTTGCAATATGGGCAGCGTTACCTCACAGAAATGCGCTAGATCATCCTGCGGCAAATACTCTGTAATCGAGTGTGCCTGCGCCTCTGCTAACGTTTCTAGCCCGACTAGCTGACGCCCCGCTTGGTTGACGTAAAGTACACTGCCATCCAGCGACGACATCGCAATGAAGTCCTGACTGTGCTCTACTAGCGCCGCAAACTTTTGCCACTCATCCTCAGCTTTTTGGGGTGGCGGCAAAACTGGTTTGACCACGTTGGGGTAGAACAGTAACAATGCGGCTGGCTGCCCTTGATACGTCACAGCTTTGGCAGAAGCAAGAACATCCACCACTTCACCATTTAAGCGCTGAAGCTGAAGCGGTTCTTCAATCACTTCAGCCGTCTGCAAGCGCTGGCTAAGTTGAATTTGATCGAGTGATCTGGCAAAAAAACTGGGTGCTCGATCGCTCTCTGCCGTCTCACCGTCCAGGTGCAAAAGTAACTCTAAAGGGCGATTGGTGAGCAGAACTTGACCCGCTTCGAGGCTAATCACAGCGAGGGGATGGGGCTGCAACTCAACCAATGTAGTAATGAAGTTTTGTAACTCTCCCTGCGATCGTTGGCAACCGACCAGTGCTTGCTGCTGTCTCCAAGGCAATAGCTGCCTCTGGGACGAACCTTGACCAGGAGCCCAGTGCAGCTTCTTGAGCGCTTGCTTTCGATAGTGCCAAGAATGATGTGCAGATGTCATTGTCAGAGCCCCCTCACCTGTTGAAAAGACTCAGCAAACTACTACCTGTAATTGTTGCAAGCCAGCCTACATTACTACTACCCTACTTAAGCCCTGGAACTTAACCGTGGGAGTACGGGTTGTCACCCAACTGCCCACGCATAGTTGTAAACAAAAGCAACCAAATGTTAGTACGTTGCAGAAGGTCAGGCTGGCTGGCAAAAACCTGCTTCTATTGCATTTGAACTACTCATAAAAGCTCGATCGAACACGATAGAAAGCGGCTATTTCTAAAGTGCGTAGAACTTTTGGCAATTGAGAAGGCTGCTGGGCTGGTGTTTGTTAAGGCAATAATTGCTGATCTTAGTTAGAACATTGACTTTTAAGGTTGTTTAAACCTACCGTAAGGTGTTAACGATTGTGATGAATGATACAAAGAATTCACACGAAGGCAAAATAAGTTTACGTTTTTGCGCGATCGCTCTACGGCATCCTTCCACCCAGAAAGGTGCTATGCATCGGCAATAAGCGGGTAATCGGACTCGAACCGACGACATTCAGCTTGGGAAGCTGACGTTCTACCACTGAACTATACCCGCGCGAAAGATAAGAAAAAGAACACAGTACGAGAGTAATGTCTTCAGTCGCCTCTGCTCAGCTATTATAGAGCGCGTTTGTATCGGTGTTAAGAAATTTAATAGCTCTGCGCTTCGACCATGAGCATTCAAATTTCAGCTAATCGAGATATGGCAGTAGGTTGCACCGCTCTATTCTCAATGTTTGTTCGCTGCTTCTGAAGGGAAAACGATCGCCAAATAGTCTAGAAAATCGGTATCGCCTAAGAATCTAAACGGTGCAATAGACCGCCCAAGAGTGCCATGCCCACTTCCAGTGTTTTGTAGCCAACTGTGTCGAACAAGATGACAACCTTATCACCTTCGTAGCGCATGACGGTGCCCTCTCCCCAGCTTTTGTGCCTCACACGGCTGTCGATCGGGTATGGTTCCAGGCGATCGCTCTTAGCGGGGGTGATGCCAGCTTTACAGTTGTCGCACACTCCACAGGGCTTTTCGATCGCTTCGCCAAAGTAGTTGAGTAGATATTCGCGCCGACAGTCCCGCACCTCGGCATAGCCACGCATCATCTCGATCCGTGATCGCTCAAACTGCTGGTGTTGTTCTTGCAACTGAGCTGCTGCTTCCAGCGCTTCACTGAGATTGGTCGGCTCTTCGCACGCCAGCACTTCGCGCGTTGGCAGTGTTTCAACAACGCCTGCTGCCTCCAAACGGTTTAAGGCAGTCATGACTTTTGATTGCGATAGGTTTGTTTCTTGTTGCAGGTCTTTGAGCAGTAGCGGTGACTCGGCTTTGTGAATTGTGACAGCGACCTGTGCGACCTGATCGAGATCGAGGGTACCGCTTCCCGCAAAATAGCGAGGGAGCTTGAGGTCATCCGGGTTGTAAAAGAGCAACGCTATTGCAGGTTCACCATCCCGTCCGGCTCTGCCAATTTCTTGATAATATGCGTCGATCGAATCGCTGATGTCGTAGTGAAAAACAAAGCGCACATTTGGCTTATCAATGCCCCTGCCAAAGGCAGTGGTGACAACAATAACTGCCACTTCATCGGTCATAAATGCCGTCTGTGCCTCGTCGCGTTCTTTGCTTTTCAAGCCAGCGTGATAAGGAATGGCATTAACGCCGCGATCGCTGAGTGCAGTAGCAATTTCCTCCGCTCTTTTGCGGGTTGCAGCATAAATAATGCCTGGTTTTTTGACCTTGAGTACCCGTTCAAGCAGCGCTTCCTGCTTTTCGGCATCGTCTTGAAAACGTTCCACACCTAACCAGATATTCGGTCGATCGAAGCATTGCACCACTACATGGGCATTCTCCATATCAAGCTGTTCTAAAATCGCTTGCCGCACGGGTGGCGACGCGGTTGCTGTCAGCGCAAGCACAGTCGGATGCCCCAGAGCGTCGATCACGTTGCCTAATCGCAGGTAGTCGGGACGAAAGTCGTGTCCCCACTCACTCACGCAGTGGGCTTCGTCAACCACAAACAGCGATGGTTCGGCTGCCTGAAGCTGCTCCAGGGTTTCGGGCTTATTAAACTGTTCAGGCGCTAAAAAGATAAATTCGAGTTCACCTGCTTGCAGGTGAACAAACGTTTTCTGGCGATCGCGCTCCGAAATAGTTGAGTTGATTTGGGCTGCGCCGCCTAGCTCCTGGTTTTCGATCGCGTCTACCTGATCGCGTTGCAAGGCAATTAAGGGCGAAACAACGACGGTCGGACCAGGCAGTTCTACGGCGGCGATTTGGTAAATGGCTGACTTGCCTGACCCGGTTGGCATGACCACCAGAGTATGCTGCCGCTTCAGCACCGATTGAATTGCTACTTCCTGCCCTGGACGCAAATCATCGTAACCAAAATGTTCCTTTGCGACTCGCTGAATATGCTTCGATCGCCGCTGTTTTGCCATAGGTTTTCCGTAACCATGAAGAGCGTAAAGAGGAGCTAAAACAATGGCACAGGTCTGAGTTAGCCGTCAGCATTCAGCCGTCAGCTTTGTTGTAGCTTTCAAAGCCCGGGGAAATAGTCAAAAAGACTCCTGACTCCTGCTTTCTACCAGCCAACTTCTTTAGAGCCTCTGGAGAGCAACGTGATTAAACTGCCCTTGCAAGTCTCGCTGGTTGATCGCTCATTCATCATCTCTGCGATCGTTGTAGTCTTCTGACGATTTTGGTTCCAGTTCCCAACGGCGAGAGTCACGTTCCTCCAGGACATCATTGGTGCGGAGAAAGGAGCGATCGTCCATTTCTAGCCCTACAGCCGCGCCAAGTTCATCCACTATATCCATGTCAGGGGTAGAAACAGTGCCGCCAACTGATTCGTCACCGACTGCATTTGCTTGCTCGTAGTTGGCATCAATGTCACCGCCAGTAAGGGTCGGGCTAGCTTCATTGAGGTCATTCATGCGATCGCGCATCGTGCGCCCACCCATTGCAAAACCGGGTTGGTCATGAACGCCTGTGCCGTAGGATTCAGTGATGGCTTGAGGTAAATCGCCCGAATCTGGCTCTACAAAATTATCGGTGTCAAACTCAGCGTCTGGTTCGAGTCCATCGTTCGTTTGCAAATCCAATTCTCGATCGTCTGCCATCGTCATCGGTTTGGCTCCTGTAAATCGTTCTCTATGCAGCCTAGCCAACAGACCATTTTGCAAAATCCTCATATGGGCAGAAAGTTCAGCCTTACGCCTACCCCGTTGCCTCGGTAGCGGTCAGTCGCTGAAGCAAGCCACGCCGAGAAGCTTATAGCCCAATTTACGGCAATGTTCAAAGGTGTCAGCCACAGTCCCGCTTAGCAAAAAGCTGACCGCTGACCCAAAGCTGTGTTGTACTCAACTGAATCACCTTTACAATCGATTGGTTTGTTCTGTTTCAGCCTGATGATGACTGGTCAGCGTTGGTGTTTTAGCTGATGGCTTGCAGTTGCCAAGGGAAGACTATAAGACGCAGCAAAAAGGGCAAAGCCCCGCTGTAGGATGCTCTGCCCTTTGTCGATCAAGCACTTTACACGTTGATCGCTTACTTTCTAATCACAGAATGCTTACAGACCCGTTTTGCTGTCATGCTCAACGCTGTTTGGGTCTACACCCATTGGCGAAACAATGTCGCGGAACAGCGTGATCTGTTCACTGAACTCTAGACTCTGAATCTGACCGAATAGGACGTTTGCCTCTTGCGAAAGCTTGTAATCAGATGGCATAGGAATCACCGTACCGTTTGACATCCCTTGCGCTAATAAATACCAGAACAGCAGTTTAGTGGTGTCACCGATCGCGCCATATTCTCTGGCAAACTGGCTGTTTTTACGAGCAATGAGGTCGCGCTGTAGCTGCAACTGCTCGTCTTGAGACAACTCTTTCACCTGATTGAATAACCCTTCGGCGATCGCGGGTGAAACGGTGCTGGCTCCGGGTGCAGCGGGTGTGATGGAATGACCCATTTCGGTGTAGATAAACCAGAACAACGCAAGCTGTTGATCGACATCGAGCCGTTGAAATGCCTGAACGTGTTCGCTGTTGAGATTAGTTGTGGTGTATGTCATAAAAGCCTTACTAAGTTCAGACTGCACTTTAACGAGGTGGCGATCGCGATTAAACCCACCAGAGACAGAAGCCCATGACTCTACCAGAGGCAGAGGAAAAGCACGCTTGCCTGCATACTCTTGACTAGTGGAAACTCACGTAGCGGGTATGAGAATGGCAGAACGAACGCTTGAAAGCAAAGTTGCCGTCATTACAGGTGCGGGTTCAGGTATCGGTCGCGCCGCTGCTTTGTTGTTGGCAAAAGAAGGAGCCACGATCGCCACGATCGATCGCACACCCGACGAGAGCCAGGAAACCATTGATCAGGTAAAGCAAAACGGCGGCAAAGGATTGGTAACGATCGCCGATATTGCCCAGCCCGACCAGGTGCAAAACGCCTTTCAGCAGATTAGCCAAACCTTTGGACGCATTGACATTGTGTTTGCCAACGCTGGCATCAATGGCGTGTGGGCACCGATCGAAGACCTTGCGCCCGAAGAGTGGGATAAAACGCTCGACACT
>JBBSHC010000193.1:0-6589 GCA_038253425.1 Leptolyngbyales cyanobacterium
AATAGTCACGGTAGCCAGTGATCCCCGTCATCGCACCATAGTGGGTCGCAAGCCGCCTACTCACAGCAGTAGTAAACCCGTTTAGCCCAAACACGCGATCGCGCTAAAAGATGAGACGGCTGGCAGTACAAAGCTATTGACTTTGTTCAGACCCAACTTGATTAGTGGATTGGGTAGAAGCACTCGTCTCGATCGTATGTTCTAGCTGCAAATAGGTTTTGATCCGGCTTAACAAGGCATCAAAGTCAATCGGCTTGTGAATGAAATCATTTGCTCCGAGTTCCAGTCCATGTAAAGCACTTGCTTCATCGTGCGCCGTAATCAACAAAATGGGAATCGAGGGAAGGCTGTCATCTTGACGAATCCGTTGAGTCACCTCATATCCAGTCATACCGGGCATCATCACATCTAACAAAATAAGGTCAGGCGGCGAAGACTTAATCTTGCTTAGAGCAATGCTGCCACTTGTAGCGACATCAACGACAAACCCCTCGGTCTCTAAAATTGCTTGTAAGAGAAATAAATTATCTGGAATATCATCCACTGCAAGCAGCCGATAAACTTGGCTAGTCATCACTACAGTCCTGCGTTTATAAACTATCGATAAATACGAACATTTTATCTATCTCTATCATTGTTAACTCTACCAACACTGCTTGGGTCTAACTCAAGAAAGATTTCAGCGCGATCGCTCTTTATCTTCAGATTTTTTTAAGCTAATTGATGCGATTTATTTATCAAAACATTAATCAAGCATAATGAGTCAACGAACACAGGCAAGAATGAGAGCAATGACTAACTGTAGTTTTTCTAGCTGCCCTTCAAGCCGTAGCACTTCGCTTTTATGAATAGAAGTGAGTTTTTCGGTTTTCCATCGTTCGATCTGTTGCTGGTAAACATCAAGGCTTTTTTGCCGCTTTGCATATACCTTGAGGAGGTGGCAACGTGCGCTTTCATCTAACGCATGGTGGTCATATTTCGCTGCTTGCAGCGTCAGGTAATGATCCTCTGCATATTCCAGCATTTCGTCTACGTGTCTAGCGATAAGGGGAATATTTTTGGTGCTTTGCCACTTTGGTTGTTGGGTTTGAGGGTTCTGGGACGGCATGGGTCAATGTTCATCGCTGGCGGAGCTAGAGAAACGCTAAGAGCATTGGTTGCCTGTGGTAGCGCTAGAGATTAGCAGCACTCGCGTTACGGAGAGTGATTGTACTGCGGTTAATTTGCCAATGCCAGAGCATCAAGCGCTCGGTGCTCATGCCGCAGCTTGTTAAGTGATTAACAACGTCATGGCTAATGTAGTGCCTTTGTTAATTTTTGTAAAGTCCCTATTACATTCTCTTTTGGAACTACCTGACGCTTGCTCACCTCTAGCCTTTCTCTCGTTGAAATACAGTACAATTGTTCTATAAATGTCTGTGTTCTATAACTGTGTGTAGAAGCGATGAATCTACTGCTTTATGCCTGCTGCCAGGAGTCCGATCGACAGCATCCTGTTGAACAGAGCGTGCTCGTAAAATGGACGGAGCAACCACCCGCGATTGGGGATGTTGTGTCGATGGGCAGGCAAAAGCACTGGACTATCGTTGAGGTTGCAGCATATAAACCGATTACTCTGGGGCGAGCGGTACGGGCTGTTTATCTAGCTTTTGTGCAACGAGAGGATCTGCCGCTGACCCCCAAAGCAGACTGGTCGTTCCATCCGCAAAAAACTATCCACGTGCATTTAACTGCGATCGATGAACCAGAACTACAGCTTGGTTTTAACGTGCTGGGCGATCCACCGCAGATTGGTAAATGTTTGCTGCCTAATGAGGTGACGACCGCGAAGGTAGCAACCTGGGTCATCGATCGCTACGATACTTATTTACCAGAATGTCATGCCTCTTACAGTGCCATTTATCTTGCCTGGTGTCTGGTGCATGAACGCTCGATCGTAGGGTAAGAGTTTGTTAGAAAATAACTGCACAGGCTTGCATGAGCGATTAATGATTAGCTTTCAGCCATCAGCTATAGCTGCCGCCACAGAGCTTAGGACATTGGGATCAAAGGGAGTGTGGGGGCAATGCCCCCATCCGTCCTAACCAGAATGGCTATGGCTATATCAGCTATTTGTAGGCTGCTGAGTTCTGAGTTTGAAAGCCTGAAGAGACGACGGGCTAACAACCATTTTTCAAGCAGGCTTGTCTACGTAACCTAAAACGCGGTAGACATCAACCATCTGCTGTTTACCTTTGAGTGCCAGGGGTCCCCACGATTCGACTGCCACCTGGTCTTGCAAATGCACCAGGGTATCTTTAGCAATGAGAATCCGACACACTTCTGCTTGTCGCTCTTTGGCGTAGCCCTCCAGACGAGAGGCAATGTTGACGCTATCGCCGATGACGCCGTATTCCAGACGATCCTTACCACCCAAACTGCCTGCGACGATCGGACCTGTAAAAATGCCAATCCGCATTTGAATTACAGGTAAGCCACGCGTTTGCCAGTCTTGGTTGAGTGCTTCCAGACGAGCGCGCATTGCCAGAGCGCACATGACTGACAGACGGGCATCCTGCGAGACTTCGATCGGCGTGGTGCGATTCATCGGTACACCAAAGACGGCGAGTAAGCCATCACCCGTAAATTTATTAATAATGCCTTGATTGGCTTTTACCTCTTGAGTAATGGCGCTCAGATATTCATTGAGCCATTCCAGCAAAGCTTCGGGTGGCATCTGTTCCGAAAGCGTACTGAAGTTGCGGATGTCAGTAAACAGCATGGTGGCAATCAGCCCCTGCCCCGGCAGTTTACCTGATTTGAGTAAGCGATCGCGGCTCTTCCACAGCGCTGTCGCAATCTCAGGCGATGTATTTTGCCCTAGCAGCTTCATCATCATCATCTGTTGACGCTGTGCCTGCTGTGCGCGATAGGCAACCACAAGCGTCGTAATCACCAGCACCCCAATAACAGGGGATGCGGTGGGCACCCAGCCATGCTGTAGAAACAGGGCATAACATGTTCCTAGCACGATCGTGATTGTGAAGGTTACAGCTAGACCCAGACCGAAGGGATGGCGCACAAACCAGGCAAGGCTACCACCGATCGCAATCCACCCTCCAATCCAAAGGACTTCTACCCAGTCAGACCAAAACCAAACTAATGGTTGCTTGTCTAACGCCGCGCTGAGAAACTGGCTCACAATCTGAGCATGAATGACCACTCCTGGCATTGACGCGGTTTGATGCTCAGCCGCACTATAAGGGGTGAGAAAGATGTCTTTCGCGCTGCGGGCAGTGGTGCCAATGAGGACAATTTTGTCGTGAATCCAAGCGGAGGGAACGGTTCCGTTCAAAACCTGAGTTAACGTAACCTGCTGCGCTATATGATGACGGGCACGGTAATCGAGCAAGATTTGATAGCCGTTAGCGTCGATGGCTTGATATGGACCGGATGTCGATTCCCACGGCACAAACTCAGCCGTACCAAGACGTAGATTGCTGGCATTAAGTTTGCCTGCTTGCGGCACAATGCCCTGGGGTTGGAGGTACGCGATCGCCAGTCGGAGGGCAAAGGAGTAGAGTGTGGCTGTCTCCGTATCCACAAAAAGCAAACTACGACGAATCACACCATCGGGATCGCTGGCAATATCGTTGAACCCAACCCGGTTTGCTGGCACACCCGGCGGCGCATCAACGCCCAAATCATCGGTATCAGGAACTTTGGTAATCGCAATGACGTTCGATCGTTGCAGTTGTTTGACTAGCAACGCATTGCCTGGTTCTTGGGGCAGGTCGCGATAAAGGTCTAACCCAATGACTCTGGGTTGAAACTGTTGCAATTTTTGGAGCGCTGTTGCTACTGCCAGGTCTGAAAGCGGCCAGCGCTTCTGAGCTTTGATGTCTGCTTCTGTCACCGCCACAATCAATAAACGCGGATCTGCTGACCGATCGGGTCGTAGCCGTACCATCCCGTCATAGCTGGCAAGTTCCAATGGTTGCAGCCCACCCACCTGTCGCACACCTAATACTAAACCTGTGACAACGACGCTAGTCGCTGCGATCGCTAACGGCACCAGCACCACGGCTGGTAAATCAATTAACCGCGCCCACCCCTGATGAAAACGACGAGAAAAATTGACAATCACAGATGCTCTCAGGTTTCCCTTACCCATGAGACGTTGGGTTAAAAACTTGGCACTCAAAAAACTTGCACGCGAAAAAAATCTGGCACTCAAAAGCAGTGAGCCTGTAATTTAGAAAGCCTAAGCTACGCACTGTCGATCGCCCGTATCTTCAGCCCAGTTGACTAAGTTAAGGCACACAAAGCGATGCACGCCGGACGTGAGAGTGAGCCGCCTTTCCTTTAAAGCAATACATCCCTTACACCACCATATCCTGACAATCGAAAAATAAAGCTCTCAGCAACAGACATCAGCGGCTATAGCCTGCCACTCAAGTCTAATGCCTGAGTAAAGCTTGTCTAAAGACACGTGAGTTCGACGAATTAGAGAGACACAGCGCAGGCAAAGCGGTAGGTCGTCAGCCCAAAGCAGGTAACCTGGGCTAATTGGTGTAAACCACTCATTCTTTTTGACCCTGCAAAGCCAATGGGTCAGCGGACGATCAGGGTTAACTTTCGCCGTCCGACCACCGCCACAGTAGCACCAGGCAGGAGCGTGACATTCTCATCACACCGTGCAAACCAATACACTCCTTGAAAGCGGACACATCCACTTCGATTTGGTTGGATACATTCAATGACGATCGCGTCTCCCTCAAAAAAGCTGAAGCTAGAGGAATTAGTCTTTGGTGATAGATTGCCGTCTGAAACATTAGCTTGAGTTGCTTGTGATGTACTGAGAAACGTAGCGAAGTTAAAGTAATTCATGACATTAACCCTGGTTGACATATACTTACGCGAAAAGCCGGAGAGGCGATTTTGTTAATCCACCTTTCCGGCTTTGTGAGACTGACACTCATCAAAAACCAGATGTTTTTCGAGCGTTTCTAAGCGTTGAGCCTGCTAGTTTTTAGGGCTATGCAGGAATGCTGATCGATGGTCTAGTTTAAAGCGATTGGAAACGCTATTTTCCTTCGCTGATGGCAACTTACAGCGGTTTTCAGTTGAGTACAACACAGCTTTGGGTGAGCAGCCAGCGATCAGCTTTCTGGTAATCGGACTGTAGTTTATACCTTTGAACATCGCGGTCATAGTCGTCTTGAGATGCCACATGAGTGACTCACGTAAAGTTAGCGATCCATTCTTTAACAACATCATCTGTAATCAAAAAGCGGTAATGCGTTGAACCACGCAAAATCACTTGGATTTTATTCTGGCTGATGCGTTTGCTATCAACAACTAGATGCCCAAAATGGGTCTGGTTCCAAATTTCTAGAAGTAAAGCTTCAAACTGAGTAATGAGTCGATCTGAAATGGTATACAGGTAGAACGTCGATCGCTGT
Organism: Leptolyngbyales cyanobacterium; assembly: GCA_038253425.1. Classification (GTDB taxonomy): domain Bacteria; phylum Cyanobacteriota; class Cyanobacteriia; order Leptolyngbyales; family Leptolyngbyaceae; genus Stenomitos. The sequence continues at coordinate 5,445 of JBBSHC010000193.1, forward strand.
GCAAGGGCTTGCATAATATCTTGATCGCGAATGCTGTAGTGATGATGGACTGCACCTTGAAGCATGATTTGAGTGCTTTGGTTGACTCGTTTGCTATCAATTGCCAGGTGCCCAAATCCGGTTTCCTGCCAGGTGTGCAGCAGCGTCGTTGCAAAGCGATGGAGAAAAGCATTAGACCTCTTGCATAATTGGTTGGACGGTATGGTATTGACTCTGGTGTGCCCTCTTATCAAGACCCTATCTGATGAACTACGAAGTAGCCCAAACCCTTCACTCAAAAGACTTTAAGCGATTTACTGGTGTTCACAAGCAAACCTTCAAACTGATGCTCAAAGCATGGGAACAGTATCATGTGAGCCAGTCCAATGCGGGACGCCCCCCCATTGAGCCGAGCGGATCGACTGCTAGTGGCCCTCCAAGACTGGCGAGAGTACCGCACCTCTTTCCACATTGCCCAGGATTGGGGTCTTTCTGAAGCTACAGTTGGTCGCCTTGTTGAACGTGTCGAAACAGCTCTGATGCACTCAGGGCGCTTCCGCCTCCCCGGCAAGAAACACTTGGTGCAAGGGTTTGAGCACCCTGAAGTGGTCGTCATTGATGTGACTGAAACCCCGATTGAGCGTCCCCAAGTGGAACAAAAACAGTCTTATGCTGGCAAAAAGAAGCAACATACCCTCAAATGCCAGGTGCTTGCTGATCGCGATAGTGCAGAGATTATCTGCTTGTGCTTCGGTGAAGGTCGGCGTCATGATTTCTCACTCTTTAAGGTCTCAGTCGTTCATCTTCATCCAGAAACCGAGAGTCTTCAAAATAGTGGCTATCAGGGAATTGAGGCTTATCACTCCCATAGCTACGTTCCCATCAAGAAGCCTAAAGGGGGTGAACTGACTCCACTAGAGCGGGAGTATAACCATACCCTGAGTCGAGAGCGCATTGGTATTGAGCCTATCAATCGCTTCTAGGAAGCTCCAAGACTTTGAGCTGTAGGTTACACGGAACCCCCGCCGCACAACTGTTAGCGTCAACAAACGATGCAAGTGGCGATCGCTCGCTCCATAGTCTCAGCAACGTTCCTCAGGCTGTTCATGCTCCCTAGAGCAATCCGAAGCTTCACCGTAGACTGATGAGTGCGGCGTGCTTGCATT